>CAZWVE010000121.1:0-5399 GCA_964636925.1 uncultured Marinicella sp. | reverse complement strand
ATTCGGTGACCCCGGATAACGCGGGTGGTATGTGGTATATGGGAAATAAAAATGCCACCGTGGGTCGTCTTGACCCCATTACCGGTGACATTAAGATTTATGATATGCCCGATTCCAAAGCCCGTGACCCGCATACCGGTGTCTTTGATAAGCACGGCATACTGTGGTTTACTTTGCAACACTCAAACCGCATTGGTCGACTTGACCCAGGCAGCGGTGACATCAGAATTAAAGAATTACCGACCCCAGGTTCACGACCCTATGGTATTAAAGTGACTGACTCGGGCGATGTATGGGCGGCCTGTAACGGCAGTAATTGCCTGGTCAAAGTGCATGCTGAAACCATGGATATACAGGAAGTTAAGCTGCCTCATAAAGACACCAAGGTTCGGCGTTTAGACATCGCGGCAGACGGCATGATCTGGTATGTCAATTCTGGGCGTGGTCGATTAGGGCGGTATAACCCTGAAAATGGCGACATGAAAGAATGGCCCTCGCCCAGTGGGCCACGTTCTCACCCTTATGCCATCGAAGTACTCAATGGCATTGTTTGGTACAACGAATCCGGGGTGCGACCCGATGTCCTGGTGCGTTTTGATCCGGCTACCGAGACTTTTCAAAGTTGGGCGATTCCGTCGGGTGATTTTTACGCCGGCATTTTACGCCATATGCGACCCACCAAAGACAATGATTTACTGATTCACCAAAGTGGTACTAATCGCATTATTCGGGTGGAAATTGTGGATTAACCGCCTTTTTAAAATTATGAATTAAATGATGCAAACAAAATCAGCCATTGCGCACACACCATCGTAGGCTTTGTCAGCAGGTGACATCGCAACAACACTCCGATACCACAGTTCGTTGCAGGGGCTATCAGGCATCAGCTAAATCCCAGAGAACATTTCATTTGTGGCTATTGGTGGACAAGTCATAACAATTTTATAGGAATTCTTGTCAATATACCGCCATATAGGACTTTTGACACAGCAATTTGCTTGGCTGTGGCTGTTATAATCTTTTTTTCGACACTTTATTTTTAATTTATTCAGGTATGTTTATGGCACGCAGTTATCGATTAAGTCTGTTACTTCTTATTTTATGTGGCTCAGTTGCCATGGCCAATCCCGGCTATTTCCGTTCACCGGCATTGCAGGGTGATACCTTGGTGTTCACCGCTGAGGGTGATTTGTGGTTGGCTGATATTCGCTCCGGTCAGACGCAGCGACTCACCACCCATGCCGCCGAAGAAAAAGAGGCGGCGATTTCACCGGATGGGCAATGGATTGCATTCAGTGCGGATTATGAAGGGGCCACGGAAGCTTATGTGATTCCACGAAACGGTGGTGTCGCCAAGCGTTTGAGTTATGAGCAGGCGACGGTTTCTGTTCAGGGCTGGACACCGAATGGTGAAGTGATATACAGCACCAACGGTCGTATGGGGTTTCCGGGCAGTTGGGGTTTGGTGACCATTGATCCAAACACCTTGCAGTCTCAACAAGTGCCTTTGACCGATGCCATTGAGGGCGTGGTGGATGATAAGGGTGAATATGTTTACTTTGTCCGGTTTGGCTTACAGGTGTCTGCGGATAACGTTAAAGTCTATCGCGGTGGTGGTCAAGGTAAATTGTGGCGTTACCGTCTGGGGTCCGACCAGGAAGCCGTCGCTTTAGCGTCAGATCATATCGGTTCGATTCGTCAACCGATGGTGTCGCAAGATCAGGTTTATTTTATCAGTGATGCCAGTGGTACAGATAACATTTGGACATTACCGATAGGTGGTGGTCAGCCACAACAACTTACTGAATTTTCTGATTTTGAAGTGCGTTCGGCTAAGCTCTCAGATAACAAGATTGTTTTTCAACAGGGTGCTGATATTAAGTTATTGAATGTAGCAGACCAATCGATCCAAACTTTAAAGCTTAATTTGGTTTCAGATTTTCCGCATCTGCGTGAGCGCTGGGACAATAAACCGTTAAAATACCTGACCAGTGCCAAGTTGGCAGGCAAAACTGATCAAGTGGTACTAACCGCCCGGGGCCAGGTGGCGGTAGCCGGTGGTCAACAGCTGCGTTTGGCAGAAATTAATAGCGGTAAAGATTCAAGAACCCGGGAAGCCGTTTTAAGCCATGATGGTCGCTGGATATATGCCATCAATGACCGTACCGGTGAACATGAAATTTGGCGTTTTGCCGCCGATGGTTCTGATCAGGCAAAGCAATTAACCGATGATGGTGAAATTTTCAGATGGGGTTTGTATTTATCGCCGGATGGCCAATGGTTGGCCCATGATGATAAAGCCGGACGATTATTTTTACTGGATTTAGCCAGTGGTAAGAATCGACTTATTTTGGATGATAATATTGGTTTGGATGCCTATCGCGACGTGGTGTGGTCCCATGACAGCCAATTGTTAGCCATTACCCGTAATCATATTAACGATGAGCGCAGCCGTATTCAGCTGTATGATGTTAACAATAATCGAACGATGGTTCTGACCTCGGATAAATATGCTTCCTATTCACCGGCCTTTAGTGCCGATGGTGATTGGCTCTATTTTTTGTCGGATCGCAATTTTAATGGCAGCCCGGGACACCCTTGGGGTGATCGCAACACCGGCAGTCAATTTGATCGCAGAACTGAAGTGTATGCCTATGCTTTGAATGAAAACGCCCGTTTTCCTTTTCAAGCGGCCAATGAATTGATAAGTGATAAAACGAATAAAAAGGATAATAAATCTAAAAACAACCCCAAAGATAAGCAAGTCAATATTCAATGGCAAGGCTTAACATCGCGCTTATGGCAAGTGCCTGTGGCAGCCGGTAATTATTCGAAATTATTGGTCAATGACAAGTTTATTTACTTGAAAGATTTAACCCTTGGTCCAGACACTAAACCTGATCTTAAGTCACTTAAACTGGAATTTGACGCCAAGCCAACAGCATTCACCGATCAGGTAGAAGACTTTCAGCTCAGCTTAGATGGTGAAAAGATGATGGTGCGTAAGGCTGAGAACGAAAACACCAGCCTGTTTATCATACCGGCGGTGGAGGCCTTTCCTAAAGATAACAAAGTGGTCAGTGAAGCCAAAATAGTCACAGAGAATTGGCAGTTATTACTTGATCCGCAAAAAGAATGGCGACAGATTTTTTTCGATACCTGGTTAATGCACCGTGATTCTTTATTCGATGCCAATATGCGCGGTTTGAATTGGACAGATGTCCAACAGAAATACCGGCCCTTATTGGCACGTATTACTGATCGATATGAATTGAATGATGTTTTGGGGCAAATGACCGGTGAGCTCAATGCCTTACACTCCCAAGTGCGCGGTGGTGATGTGCCGGAAGACAGCGATAGCCCGAAAGCCGCCACGTTAGGTGCACACCTTATTGAAAGTAAAGACGGTGTTCTTATCAAAGAAATTTATCAACACGATCCGGAATTACCCAGTTTAGGTTCGCCCCTGGCTTTGGCCGGTGTGGATGCCCAAAACGGCGATGTGATTGTTAACGTCAATGGTGCTGTGACACCGACATTAGCTGCTTTAGGGCGGCAACTTCGGAATCAAGCCGGTAAACAAGTGTTGTTAGAACTGAAACGCGGTAAGAAAACCCATAAAACCATCGTTAAACCGGTGACCACACAGGATGATAACCGCCTGCGTTATCAGCATTGGGTTCACAGTAAACGCAAAACTGTTGAGCAGCAGAATTCTGATATTGGTTACCTGCATATTTATGCCATGGGTGGCGGTGATTTTGCCAACTTTACCCGGGAGTTTTATGCCCTTTACGATAAGCCGGCATTAATTATTGATGTTCGGCGTAATCGTGGCGGTAATGTCGATAGTCTGATACTGGAAAAATTGCTGCGCCGTAACTGGATGTACTGGCAGGGCACCCGTGGCGAAGCCTATGGCAATATGCAACAAAGCTTTGCGGGCCACTTGGTGGTGTTGGCCGACCAATTCACTTATTCCGATGGTGAGACTTTCACGGCTGGCGTGAAAGCCATGGACTTGGGCACTGTTATCGGTAAACAAACCGCCGGAGCCGGTGTTTGGCTCAGCGGCCGCAATCGGGTGTCAGACAACGGCATTGCCCGGGTGGCGGAATACCCGGTCTATGATACGGAAGGAAACTGGGTGGTGGAAGGCCACGGTGTCACCCCGGATATTGAGATGGATAATTTACCCCATGCCACCTTTATGGGCGAAGACGCACAATTAGAAGCCGCCATGAAACTACTGCAACAAAAGCTTAAAGAGGAACCGATAATACCTTTTAAAGCTAAAGGGTTTCCGCCGGTTGATCAGCCGGCCATGGATGTCAGAAGATAACAACCGGGCATTTTTAAAAGGCCGTCTGTATGGATGGCCTTTTTCTAATGTAATTTATCGTGGCAGATTAAGGCAGAGACTTGGTCAGTTAATTACTTATTTGGCTATTCGACGATTATTCTTTTATGAATATCTTGATTAAACAACTTTATTTTTATGGACATACATATGGATTCAATAAAAGATGCCCAAAAAGACATGCGGACGGCTTATTTCGACGGTTTTCCGGGTGTTCTGGCTTCTGGTTTAGTGTGGTTAACGTCGGGTTTTATGGCGCTGATGGTGAGCCCGAAAGCCGGCATGTTGGGTTTGGTTCTGGGTGGTATGTTGATTTTCCCATTATCGATGTTGCTGTGTAAGGTGTTTGGTTGCCGTGGTCAGCATGATAAAGCCAACCCCTTGGCGCCTTTGGCTTTTGAAAATACCTTTTGGATGCTGTTGTCTATCCCGATTGCGATCGTGGTATTTCTTTATATGGAAAGTTGGTTTTATCCGGCCATGTTGCTGATTATTGCCGGTCGCTACCTCACTTTTAATACACTGTATGGTTCACGCTTATATTATCTGCTGGCAGGATTGTTGGTGTTATCCGCTTGGCTTTTGGTGCTTTTAAAAGCCCCCGTTTATGCAGGTGGTATGGTCGGTGGTGTGGTGGAGATTATCTTTGCATTATTTATTTATGTACGGGTTAACAATACGCCCAATTAAATAGTCAGAAATTGTTGGCCTTGCTGGTGTAATCTACGATTACTCGATAATTATTTCTGTATCAGCATACGCCATGACTTCTGGCCTATTTTGACTTTTGGGCGGTTTTTTCTGTTTATAAATGCGGGTGTTTGGTGTACTGTATATTCCATTTTTAATTGAGAGGATTGATATGCTGAGAAAAGCATCTGTTTTTATGGCAATAACATTACTGGCGATGTCGCTGAGTGTTTCTGCTAAGTTGCCTAAGGGCATTGAAAAAGTCACGTCGGTGGAAGGTATCACCGAGTATCAAATGGACAATGGTTTGCAGATTTTACTGTTTCCCGATCCGACCCAGGAAACCATC
>CAZWVE010000120.1:0-5426 GCA_964636925.1 uncultured Marinicella sp. | reverse complement strand
AAGCAGCCACACATCATAAGCTGCAAACGCTAAGAAATAACCGTGTGCCAGTGTTTTAAGCGTTTGGGGTTGTTGACACCAGTCCGTGATTAAGCGTTGATTATCTTGCTGCCACTGGTGACTTTTGGGGTGATTATGCGGACGATTAATACAGGCGATAATTAAATATCGGTGGCCTTGAATAGCCGCGGTGAGCTGTTGCAGACAATCAGAAACCTCACCACAGATGGGTACGATTAATACATGATGCCAGGTATCATAACAGTCACTCGGCAAATCAACGGCATGCCCGTAGTTAGCAAGGTAAGACTGAACGAAAGATTTCACCGTTAGTGAACGGCAGCTCTGAGCGGTAAGTTTTTAATAATCTCGGCTTCGGCATCCAGCAGTTCATCCAGTCGCGCCCTCACCTCAGTTTCATCAAAATACTGTAACGCCAAATCCATAAACAACGTGTAATGCCGATACTCAGCACGGGCCAAACGTTGGTAAAAGTCTTTCAATTTAGCTTCTTTAAGGGCTTCACCAATTAAATGAAAGCGCTCATGGCCCCGTTTTTCAACAATGCTAAAAATTAATAAACGGTCCAATAAATAGGCTTTTTTACCTTTGCCCATATGCTTTAATAAGGCTTTAATATACGGGTCTTTTTCATCATTATCCTGTTGTAAACCTTTGGCCAACATGATTTTAATGACTTCACGGAAATGGGCCATTTCTTCCATGGCCAAATCAATCATGCCACGAATCAAATCCGGTTTATCCGGATAATGCTGCACCATGGACATCGCCAGGGCCGCAGCTTTGCGTTCACAGGCGGCGTGGTCTTTTAAAAAGGCGTCAAAATCAGATAAGGCCACTTTCACCCATTCAGGCGAAGTGGCGGCTCGTAATTCAAATTCGTTTTTCATACTGATAAAAAATTAAATCAATCCAAGTTCCAGAGCTTTTAAAACCGCTCGGGTGCGATCTCTGACACCCAGTTTTGACAAAATATTAGAAACATGGTTTTTAACCGTGCCTTCAGCCACAAATATTGAATTGGCGATTTCTTTGTTACTGTAACCACCGGCCATTAACCGAAGTATTTCAGTTTCCCGGTTGGTTAAAGGGTCGGGACGTTCAAGACTCATAAATTCATTTTTCAGACCCTCGACACTGTCAAGAATTTTCTCCGTGATTTGGGGACGGACAATGGTTTTTCCGGCAGCCACCTGTTTAATACCATCCACCAGTTCTTCTAAAGGCACGTCTTTCAGTAAGTAGCCTTTGGCGCCCGCCTTAACACCGGCCAGGATTAATTCTTCATCATCAAAAGTAGTTAATATAATAGTGGGCGGTAATTGGTGACTTTGTGATAATTCATGCAGAACATCCAGCCCCGACATGCCGGGCATACGCATATCCAGCAATACCACATCCGGCTTAATTTCCGGAATCATTTTTACCGCTTCCTGACCGGATTTGGCCTCTCCCACCACTTCAATGTCATCTGCCAACTCCAATAGCGCCTGTACCCCTTGTCGCACTAAATTTTGGTCATCGACCAATAATACTTTTATCATCACTTCGCTCCGTTTAAATTGGAAAGCTTAATCGCACCTGCGTGCCCTGTTCATTACTTATGTCAAATTGACCATGCATAATGGCCACCCGTTCCTGAATACCTTTTAACCCATTGCCAAATTCCCGGCTACCCAAACCAACACCATCATCTCGGACTACCAAAGTCAGCTCTTTGTCCGTTGCACACAGCTTAACCCACAAGCCATGCGCTTTGGCATGTTTTAATGTGTTGGTAATTAATTCCTGGGTGCAGCGTAATATCGTTTGCGCCAGTCTCGGGTCCTCCACCAACAAGTCATCGGGTATGTCCTTCATTACTTTCAGGCCGGGTAAATCAGTCAGTAATTCATCAATTGCCTGACCTAAATTTAAGGTGCCGCTTTGTCTGAATTGACCCACCACTTCACGCACATCTGCCAGTAAAAGCCGGGCAATGGATTGTGATTTTTTCACATATTTCTGCGGCTTACCTTCGGTTAAATGACTGGCTGCTTCCAGGTTTAAGGTCAATGCGGTTAAATGATGGCCCACTAAATCATGTAATTCACGTGAAATCCGTAACCGTTCATTAATACGTGAACTGTCGGCCAATAATACCTGGGTGGCTTTCAATTCAGTATTTAACAATCTCAGCTGTTCTTTATCATGTTGTTGTTTATAGGCGGTGAGTGAAATTATAAACGAAAATACGGAAACGCCCAGGTAAACAAAAAACAACACATACTGAAAGGTCGGGTTATTCAGTTCTGCGCCAATATATCCAAATTGAATGCCAATCAATAAATTATAGACAGCCAGAACAATTAAACTCAATCCAACCGGAAATAACCAGGGCAATAACACGGAAATAATTAAGGCATAGAATATACCGGTGGCGCTGTCTGTAATGTAGTTAATAACCAGCACAAACAGCACCATTAAAATTACCGCTAACCAACCGCTGGTGTTATAGCGACTGTTCTTAAAATTAAGCGTTGCTAGCCAAAAAACCAATCCAAAACTAATATGGGCCAGACCATAAACAACAAAAGGCTGGCTCAAAACCTCAAAGTGTAAGAGCAAAGGAACAGACAGGCTGAGCCAAATAATCAGCCCAGCCAATCGAATCAGTTGAATATGGGTATAACGATAAGCCAAATTATTGTATTACATATTTATCAGGACCCATATGTTCAATGGGTTGCTGGATATCGGTATCGCCTTCCAGCCAAAAGTAAGCACTACGACTATTACCCAGAGGACGCTCAACCAGGACAGTGTGCTGAGAAACATACAAGATATCTTTTGATTTTAATTGTGTGGCTCTGAGGGTACTACTAACAGCCTTGTTACGAATAAAATCCCGACGCAATTGGTCTTGTACGGTCTGGTCATCTGTGACAGCCATAAAACCAAATACTTCAGCGGCCGGATTTTGAATTTTGCCTGAAGATGATTGGGTCGTATTTTGACTTACTCTGGTTTGACCAATCTGATCTGAATCATCCGCTGTTTTGATGTATTTACCGCTGCCTTTTTCGAGCAATTGATGTTTATCAGGGTCATAGGCTTCTTGCATCCAATAATAAATGGCGACCCCGCGGTTTACGTAGCGTTTTACTAACACGACATCATCGGTCACAAATAAATCATCCTGATCGGTAATATGGGCATAACTGATTGTTTTATCTACTGATTTGCCTCTGGCATAGCGAATTCTTAAATTTTCTCTGATGGCCTGTTTGTCATTATTGTCATCCATAGATTGTCTAGTTGAAGGTGACTGAAGCTGAGAATGGTTCTTTTCTGCTGTCACAGCATCATTGCCAATTGTTGTTTTAGACGATGCAGATTTTTTGTCAGACTGGCCATTACTGGGCAAGGTCAGTTCTATTTCACCGATATCGGCCAAAATATCATCGGCTTTGAAATCATTTTCAAATTCCGGAGCTTCGATTTGTGTGTCTATTTCCGGTTTTTCGATGACCACCTGTTTTTTTACCACAGCCGGTTGCGAATTCTGCGTCGTGGTCGTTTTTAAATCCATGCCGGGTGTTGCCGTGATGGCGATACTTTTGTACAAGGAATCTTTGAAATTAATCTGTACATTTTTTGCCCCCTGTTCAGTTAAGGCAGCCCGAATTTTACTGTGCCAATCCTTGGGGGCGGTAATTTTAAGTAACCAATCGTTGTTCACTGCCTGGTCACCAATTTCACTCATCTTGGTGGTGAAATTCGGCATTTTGTACTGGCTTTCAGTCATGCCCCAGGAAGGTAGTTCTTTGGCATCAAGCTGACTGGCAAATAACACCAACAATAATAATAGTTTCTTCATTTTATTTCTCCAGACCACCACGAGTTAATTTAATTGGATCTAAAATATCTTTAATTTCTTGTTCACTTAAATCTGTCATTTCTTTGGTCACATCAATCACCGAACGTTTTTCCTGATAAGCCTTTTTAGCAATCTTGGCGCCCAGTTCATAACCAATAACGGGATTTAACGCAGTCACCAAAATCGGGTTTTTAGCAACACTTTCGGACACTTTGTCGTGATTAACAGTAAAACCATCAATACATTGCTTCGCCGTTTGTTGTAACGCGCTGGTTAAAATATCGATGCTTTGCAGGGTGTTATAAACAATCACCGGCAACATCACATTAAGCTGAAAATTACCCGATTGCCCTGCCACGGTCACGGTACAGTCATTACCGATTACTTGCGCACAAATCATGGCCACCGCTTCAGGAATCACAGGATTGACTTTACCCGGCATAATACTGCTACCGGGCTGTAAACCCGGCAACTCAATTTCACCAATACCGGCCAACGGTCCGGAGTTCATCCAGCGCAAATCATTGGCTATTTTCATTAAGGTGCTCGCCAAAACCTTGAGCTGACCGGACAACTCAACAATATTGTCCTGAGTGCTGATGCCATCAAATTTATTGACCATACTGGTAAAGTGCAAACCTGTTAACTGAGACATTTTCTTGGCAAACAAATCACCAAAACGAGCGTCTGCGTTAATACCGGTGCCAACCGCAGTACCACCCTGTGGCAACTGACAAACACGTTTTAAACAGTCCGTTAAACGATCCACATTGGTCTGAACGGTGCTGGCCCAGGTATTGAGTTCCTGACCAAAAGTCACCGGCATGGCATCCATTAAATGGGTGCGCCCGGTTTTAACCACTGTATCCAATTGTTGCGCTTTTGCGCGACACGAAGCGATAAACCCGTGCATCGCCGGAATCAAATTCTCGGCCACATCCAGGGCATTACTGACCGCGATGGCCGTGGGCACCACATCATTTGAACTTTGCCCCATATTAACGTGATCATTAGGATGAATATTAAATTCTTCCGAGGAGGCCAAATGAGCAATGACTTCATTGCAATTCATATTGGAGCTGGTACCTGAACCGGTTTGAAAAACATCAATCGGAAAATGGTTATCCATTTCACCATTAATCACTTGATCTGCCGCGTCTTGAATCGCCTGACTTTTATCTTGGGGTAAATAGCCTAATTGCTCATTGACTTGCGCCGCGGCTTTTTTTACCAGTCCCAAGGCTTTAATAAAAGCCGTTGGCATGGTCAAACCACTCATTGGAAAGTTATTAACGGCACGCTGGGTCTGGGCACCGTATAAAGCATCAGCCGGGACCTGAAGTTCTCCCATGCTGTCCTTTTCGATACGAAAATCGCTCATTGCTTGCTCATATTTTTAGAAAGCGCCGATTATAAGCAAAAACCCATCATAAATCGATGGTATTGATGGATAACAACAGCGCGATGCGCTTAATTTACGCATAATTAGTGACAATTATTAAAAGTCTGTTAAATGCTGACAATGTTATGACAGAATTTCGACAAT
>CAZWVE010000119.1:0-5482 GCA_964636925.1 uncultured Marinicella sp. | reverse complement strand
CATCAAATAAACTCATGTTTTTGCACCCGTTAAAGTCATAATCTGCTGTTGGGTTTTTTTGTTCTGTCCGGATAAATCAGTAAATGGCTGGTAAAAAACGCCCTGCAAGTCATCCGAGTGACAGTTAATACCCCGCGAAAAGACATACAAAGCACCCTTGAGACAGGCGTTGTCTAATTGTAGATGTTGAAACCAGGCATCCACTGCCGCGGCATATATTTGATATTGAAAATCGTAATGATGTTGTTGCATCACGGTTTCCGCCAGAACATCTGGTGCATAACCGGCAGCATTCATATTGCTTTTCCAATCTAATATAAAATAATCATGACCGCCCTGCCCGTTATCAATACGAAACAGCAGGTCGATATAGCCGGTCAGTTGTTGTCCCCGGTGTTGCCAAAGAAAAGCCATTTCATGACGGCGGTCATCAGCTTTAATCATACCCAGACTCTGACCATTTAACATGGGTAATGGTTTTTTGAGTGTGTGCCAAACCCAGGCTGCCATTTGCTGGCGGTAATCGACGGCTTGGGTGCGATCGGTATTTTCAGGCTGTATGGGCCGATTGATTAACTTGAATTGCTGCATTTGGTCATCCACAACCGACATAATGTCATCGTCTGACCAGAGACCGGATAGGTTATCATGGCTAATCACAGCACTGAAATCCACATGCTCAAAAACACCATGTAAAACATGTCCGGTGGTGACGCCCCCCGGAATTAAAGGTGCTTCTGCAGGCATGAAGTCAGAGTCTGTCGCTTCGTCGTTGGCCGTTTGTGCTTCCCCAAAATGACGGTCTTCCAAAGTCGACGAATCTGACATCAGTTGATGACTTAACGAGGAAAATGAATACATGAAGCGACTGCGTGCCGAGAGGTTTTCCGGACCCTGAGAAAATGGCACCAAGGTGACAGGCGATTGTTCGCTGTCAGATAAGTCCGGTCCCGGCCTACCACCTGCTGTGAGGCTGCGTGGCTGATATGCCTGTTCAATATTTGATTGTTCGCACTGAATAATGTTACTCACAATGAGCTGTTGATAATTATCAGACAGATTGTGGTTGTCCGCAGTAATAAAAGGCACAAATACCTTATAAATAGCACGTGTTATGGCCACATAGTACAATTGTTTAAATTCCTGGTGAAAGGTCTTTTTCTGTAATTCATCGGATTGTTTACTGATGTCATAAACGGTCGCTTGTTTATCATCATGATAAAATTTATGGTAAGGCGCCTTGTCTCTTTCCCCTGTTAATCCATCAAATATAAAGACCACCGGAAACTCCAAACCTTTGGCACCGTGCATGGTCATAACGTTTACCGCTTGCTGATCTGTGTCCTGATTTTGCTCATCTTCATCTTGTTCGGCTGCGGTAAGCCGCAGTTTCTTATAATAGCGCAACAATTCGGCACTATCGGCATTACTTTGCATGGCATAACGGCATAATGTGTTGGCAATTTTTTCAAGATTAGCCAGGCGCCGATAATCACCGTCCTTTTCTGCCTGAAAGCGGGTACCACTGCCGTTGATAAGCCAATCAAAGACCGCCACCCAGTGACCTGATTTTGCGTCGGCCAATAACTGCATCCACTGCTGGTTGATAGTCTCTTGTTCGGCTTCTGTCAGCAGCTGTGGTTCGCTATAGGCTTGATTAAAAAATAAGGTGCTTAACGCATTATGGACACGTTCATGCTGATGTGGCTGATGAAAAGCACTGA
Organism: uncultured Marinicella sp.; assembly: GCA_964636925.1. Classification (GTDB taxonomy): domain Bacteria; phylum Pseudomonadota; class Gammaproteobacteria; order Xanthomonadales; family Marinicellaceae; genus Marinicella. The sequence continues at coordinate 3,758 of CAZWVE010000119.1, read as the reverse complement.
GTATGGCTTCAAAGGCAACGGCTTCAGTTTGCTGGTAGAGGCCGCGACTTTTCTGGATGCTGACCGGTATCTGTCGAGCCTGGCAGGCCTTTTTAATAATATCACTGTCACTATTAGCACGTACCAATATACATATATCATCATAATTCAAAATCCTGGTGTCAAGATCTGCGCTCATGGCTAAACGTCCGACCAGTCGGGTTTCGATGGTGTCTGCAATGTGCTCTGCCAATTCCCGACGTCTTAAATCCGCTGTTGTGCCAGCCTCCAGGGGTATGTAATTAAATGCCGATAAGCCAGAATTATCCTGTTTAAGCTGAGGCAAAGTCGGGTTAGCAGTTCGATCAGCTGCAGCAACGCGAATGGCCTCATCTTGATACCAGTAAGCGGGACTATCGGAATCTGCTTGTGCTGTAAAGAAATGATTAAAGGCATGGATCAGAGGTGCAATACTGCGGTAATTGGTATTTAAGCGATAGCCCCTGGCACCGGCTTTACACATAAACTGGCGCGCCTGATAATAGGTGTGGACATCTGCACCGCGAAACCCGTAGATGGATTGTTTCGGATCACCAATCACCCATAATCGGTGATGACTGTTTTCAGCCTGTAAAAACAACCATTTAAAAATATGCCATTGATATGGATCTGTGTCCTGAAATTCGTCAATCAGGGCCACTGAATATTGAGACCGAATGGCATCGCTCAAGGGTTGATGATCGCTCCCATGCTCTGTGTTCAAAATGGCATACAGCTGTTGAATGATTCGATCGTAGGTGACCTGACCTTGTGTCGCTAAATAGGACGCGACGTCCTTTTCCAAAAACGCTAAACAGTATTTGATAATGGCCGTTTGCCGGTGATATTGATGGGCTTTTATACCATCGATCAGGTCAAATACATACTCCAGCTGACGACAGATCAGTGGATATTTAGCTTTATTATGTTGCCATTTGTCGCCACTAAAAGCCCGGGGTGCACCTTTGAAGAAATGGGCAAACGTGGTTTTATTCGCCATTGACGGTATCACTACATGCGCGAGATAATGATATTTTTGATCGTGACCTAAGTTATTATCCGATAGCGTTTCCAGCAATGGTTTGACCCGATCACGCCAATTATTTTTCATGGCTTTATTGACAGCACCGTCTTTATTGGTGTGCAGTTGCATGAATTGCACTTCTAATTCTGCCCTATCTGCCATCAAGCTGATGTGTTCTAAATCTGGTAACGGTTCGGGTTTCGGCGGATAAATAACATCAAAATCAGGCTTGACTTGTTTGGCTAATTGCAACACAGTGGTTTTTAATCGCGTTAAGCTGTTTTTTTTATCGGCGGCCAAATAATCATTAAACGCCGTTTTCAGGTATTTTATACCAGGCCAGGTTCTGATAAATGCGTTAAAGCGATCGTTAAAGACCCGATCTCCGTCCACCAACGTCTGTTCAAAAACTTCACCGGATTCAAACGCAAATTCACGGCTCATGCGTTGCGCAAAGCCATGGATAGTATAAATGGGAGCAGACTCAATGTTTTGTAGTGCTTTTTGAAAGCGTTTTGTTATTAAGGATGATAAATCACCTGTCTGTAACTGCTGTGTCAACTGCTGCCGAATACGAGACTTTAATTCATTGGCCGCATTATCGGTAAATGTGGTTATCAGGATTTTATCCAGTGGCAACCCCGAGTCCTCGTCAGACATTAAACGAAGCACCAGTGCCACCATGGTGTAGGTTTTACCGGTGCCGGCTGAGGCTTCAATCACGGCATGTTGCCTTAAATCTATATCACCCGCACCCTGGATTATTTGAAACGACCGGCTCATAGCGGATTCCTGAGATCGACCTGCTCTAAAAGGGCAAAAAACAGCATAAACCGCGTCCGGTATTCCTGCAGTACATCGTTGCTCGGCCGATAGCGTAACAGGCTTTTAATTTCGTTATAAGACGGCGATGCCGATGTGCCAAATGTCGACTCGATTTCATTGGCGTTAGCCAGAGCCTGGTGGTAATTACGGATTAATTGATCGCGTAAATACGCGGGTAATTCTTTATAAGCGAAATAAAACTGGCTCTTAAAAGGATACAATTGGGCCGGTTGTTCGGCATCATCTTGAGAAAACTTAAAGGATAATGCCTGTTGCAAACCTAACGGTAAATAAGCAGTATTTCCGTGAGTAAAGTCATGACACACTTGAATTAGATAATTTTTTAGCATGCCATTATCCACCAGATGACGGTCAAAGGTGCGGATCATGATTTTATCCTGAAAGATCAGCCAGACCTGATACGCCTCGGCCACATATAAAGCACTGTGCTGTTGCATCACACACCACTCTAAAAAGGCTTTAGCCATTAATTCATGGTATTTATTTTTAGTGTAGCTGCCGGCCCTGATGACCACCTGTGCCGCAATCTGATCATGTTTGTTATTAAGCAAATGAGAGACTGCGGCTGATAAATAATAACTTTGTCCGTGCGGGCCTGCCAGTGTCAATGCCGGTAATCGCTGGGCCAGGGTTTGTGTGCTGTAGGTTGAACCCATTTGTAAATCACCTCTCCATGGCCGCAACTGACGACTTTGAATTGCATTTTTAATTTCTTGATAATGTTCAGTTTTGCTTATCTCTTTCAGGGATTCAACGGTACCAAAAAGTTCGATGGGTACCCGGCTTTGCCGTAGGTAGCGCAGGTAGTGTTGCTGTAAAAGATTACCTAAGTCAGTATCGATATCTGCCTGCTCATCGGGCATATTTACAAACAAACTTAAATCTTCAGCGACTGCTTGATTGAATAGTTGATGTTTAGTTAAAGGGTTCATACTGAGTGGCTCATCACTAAGCAAATCAGTGTCCTCTATACGCGTTAAGACGCCGCCCTGATGGGCAAATAAAGTGGTTGTGGGATTTATCAAATAGTCACTTAGATTAGCCACCGACAGCTCAATCTCAGATTCATGTTCAGTTTTTGTCGCTTCATGCTGTGCAGTATTTTTAACAAGTGCCTGAAATCGTTTTATTTCAGCCTGCTGTTGCTCAGACATGGCGTCAAGTTCCTGCTCAGACCAGGTCTCATTTGTCTGTATATTTTGTCGATACAGTAAATAATCACCGATGGTATGGTTTTGCATCAATGAAGGGTTCGGCAAGGTTGACTGTCTTTTAAAGTTATCTGCCGGTGATAAGGGTAAATGAATGGTTTTCAGTGGCCGCATACAATGTTGTTTAAACCAATCCAGAACATCATTCACCACCGCGCTCGGCGCCAGGCTATCGCCGGTCTGTGCATCCCGTCCCAGATACGATAAAAACAACTTTTCCCGGGTACTCATAATGGTTTCTAAAAACAGATATTTATTATTTTCAACCTGATTAATGTCTCCGATTCGACGCGAATAGGTGGCTAAATCCAGGGTGTTGTGTCGAATTTGTCCGGGAAACTGGGATTCGCCCAAACCCAGAATATAGGTAAGTTTAAAAGGCACCGGCCGCATCGGTTGAAGTGCTGCACAGACCACACCCCCGGATAAATAACGACCTCGACCGGCTTTCATTTCTGACAATCGTGTCAGTACATATTGTTTGATATCATCATAGCTTAACATTAAATCCGATTGACTGTCTGCCAGTTCTTGTAAGTCCCGACTCACTGATAATGCCACGGCCTCTTCCTGAGGATAATCATCGGGTACAGCAATAAATGTGTCCAGTAGGGTTTGCAAAGCCCGTTGCCATTGGTGACCGGTTTGTGGCTGGTCGA
>CAZWVE010000118.1:0-5531 GCA_964636925.1 uncultured Marinicella sp. | reverse complement strand
GGATAATTTGGGTGCCATTCTGGCGGTGGCTGACTATCTTGGCCGACAGAATGATTCTGATAACATCACTGTCAAGGATGTTTTAACCACCATGATTAAAGCCCATGAAATTCAGGGTTGTCTGGCTCTGGAGAATTCATTTAACCGGGTCGGACTTGACCATGTTATTCTGGTGCGGATTGCCTCCACGGCAGTGGCGGCACAGATGCTCGGCTGCAATCGGGAAGAAATTCAAAATGCCGTATCACATGCCTGGATAGATGGTGGCGCTTTGAGAACCTATCGCCATGCGCCCAATACCGGATCCCGCAAATCATGGGCTGCCGGTGATGCCTGTCGGCGGGCTGTGCAATTGGCGCTAATGGCCAAAACCGGTGAGATGGGTTACCCATCGGCTTTAACCGCGAAAACCTGGGGGTTTTATGATGTACTCTTTAAAGGACACGCTTTTAAATTCCAGCGAAAATATGGCGCCTATGTGATGGAGAATATTCTGTTTAAACTGTCTTTTCCGGCTGAATTTCATGCCCAAACCGCGGTGGAATGTGCCATGACTTTACATGATGAAGTTAAAGACCGGTTAGATGATATTGATCGTATCGACATTGAAACCCAGGAAGCCGGCGCGCGAATTATTGATAAAACCGGGCGTTTGGATAATCCTGCTGATCGTGATCATTGCCTGCAGTATATGGTGGCTGTACCCCTGGCATTCGGAAGGCTAACAGCGGCTGATTATGAAGATGACATTGCCAATCTACCTATTATTGACCAATTACGCAATAAGATGACAGTCCAAGAAAATCCACAATTTACCCAAGATTACTTTGACCCCGATAAACGTGCTATTGGCAACAGTCTGCAAGTCTTTTTTAATGACGGATCGAGTACCGAAAAGATTACCGTTGATTATCCCATCGGCCACCGCAATCGGCGTAAAGAAGGCATCCCTGAATTGATGAAAAAATTTAAAAAGGCTGTGCAAGAACATTATTCCAGCCAGCAAGCGGAAAATATTTTAAATACAGTTCATCACCAAAAAAAATTGGCCACCATGTCAGTCAATTCCTTTATGGATATGTGGCACCTTTAAAAAACTATTGACCTCACTATCGACATCATAGACAATAATTAAACAAGTGTAAACTTGACATAATTGTTTTAAACGGCATTTTTTTCAAAGCTATAGGGCATTAGGCTTGCTCAATAATCATTTAAAAGGACATCATACAGGTCAATGAACTTAACGATAGAAAATATACTGCTGGTTGGCTCATTATTATTATTTATCAGTATTGTGGCAGGCAAAACCACCTATCGTTTTGGTGTTCCCACTTTATTGCTGTTTTTAGCCATTGGTATGCTGGCAGGCTCTGAGGGCGTTGGCGGTATTAATTTCGACGACCCGAAAGTGGCTCAGTTTATCGGTATCGTGTCACTTAATTTTATCCTGTTCTCGGGTGGATTAAGTACTAATTGGACTACCGTAAGACCTATTCTCAGAGAAGGCTTAGTACTGTCAACTATCGGCGTATTGTTAACAGCTGTATCATTGGGGACATTTGTCTGGTTCATTACCGATTTAACCATTTATGAAAGCATGTTACTCGGTTCTATTGTTTCGTCAACTGATGCAGCCGCCGTATTTTCAATCCTACGCTCAAAAAATTTATCACTGCGAAAAAATTTACGCCCCACCTTAGAATTAGAAAGTGGCAGTAATGACCCCATGGCCTATGTTCTTACCATTGCTTTTTTAACCTTAGTGATTCATCAAGACCAGGGCATTTTATCCATTATTCCAACCTTTTTTCAACAAATGATATTAGGGGGTGTATTTGGTTTCGCTTTTGGCAAGCTCAGTAAATTACTGATTAACAGAATAAAACTTGGATTTGAAGGACTTTACCCGATTCTTGTTATTGCCATGATGTTTATCATATTTTCCGTCACAGACTTTTTTGGCGGTAATGGCTTTTTAGCCATATATATCAGCGCCGTTTTCCTTGGAAATCAAGATCTCATCCACAAAAACACGATTTTACAAATGTATGATGGTTTGGCATGGTTAATGCAGATCGTATTATTTTTAACCTTAGGCTTATTGGTATTCCCGTCGCACATTATTCCTGTCATCGGAATTGGCTTGATAATTTCTGTATTTTTAATTGTCATCGCCAGACCAATTAGCGTCTTGATTAGCTTGATGTTTTTTAAAATGAGGTTCAGAAGAAGGGTCTATATTTCCTGGGTTGGCCTCCGTGGTGCAGTACCGATTGTATTTGCGACTTATCCATTATTAGCCGGCATTGATAGGGCAGAAATGATTTTTAATATCGTTTTCTTTATTTCAGTCACCTCTGTCTTAATTCAAGGCACCACTTTAAGCCTGGTTGCTAAATGGTTAAAAGTGGGCGCACCGGAAATAATATCCCCCTATACAGATATCGACACATGGCAACCTGAACTACCCAAGTCGGAGATCAGAGAGATCAAAATACAACCGGAATTTCATGCCGTTGATAAAAAGATAGTGGATCTGAAATTTCCTAAAAATGCCCTGATCACAATGATTATTCGCAACAACGAGTACATTACTCCAACCGGATTTACCGTTATTGAGCCTAATGATACCTTAGTCGTTATTTCTGATACCCAAGAAGAACTTCATAAAGTAGAATCATGTTTGCGACAACCCCTGGAAATACAAAACCCATCTTAATTATTCTTTTTACTCGTTGGCTCATTTTCTTTTTCTATAAAGGGCTCAACATGGATTGAGGTATCGACAATTTTAAAACGCTCACAAATATGGTCTTCCACCCGATGCGCCAACTCATGAGATTCCAGTGTGGGCATATCAGGAGCGACAGCGATACGCATGTCCACGGCTTTTTTGGAACCAATCCAGCGTGAGCGCACCTGCCGAACTTCCAACACCCCCGGCACTTCTGCCACAGATTTTTTTAATTCATCGGGATCAATGGCGTAGCCATCCACTAAAATAGGAAAGACCTTTTGATATAAGCCAAAGGCAAAATACAGCACCATGGCAGCCACCCCAATGCCGGCTAATTTATCAATCCACCACAAGCCTAATGTCGATAATTGCCAACTGACAATCACCAGAACTGTGGTCAACACATCCACCAAAGTATGTTGGGCATCTGCCATTAAAATATCTGAATTTAATTTTTTAGCCCAATGCCGTTCCCAAATGGTGACAGTTAAATTCATCACCAGTACCAGCAACATTAATGCCAACGCCCAGGGTTCAGTGACCGGCACTTGTGCTTCTGCCGTAAAAGCCCGAATAATAAGCTCCACCGCCAACACCACCAGCAACGATGCCAAAGCAAACACGGCAATGGTTTCAAACTTGCGATGGCCGTAGGGATGATCATGATCCGGTGGCTTACTGGCCACCCGCATCACCATCCAGATTACCACATTGTTGAGTACATCCGTCAGGGAATGAACCGCATCACTTAATACCGCCAAAGAACCGGTGGCAAAACCCACCACCGTCTTTAGGATAAGCACAATAAAGTTATAAATCCCCTCGATGGTAATAATCTGTTGGACTTTTTTATCTTTATCCATGATTTGACTGTTAATAAGGTTTGGCTATTGTAACGCAAAATCATAACTTCTTTTTGTTAGTATCACTAAACGGATGGTCGGATCAAGTTACAATAAATTTGATGCCTACCTTAGAATTGTAGTCATCCGTGATAAAGTTATAAAGATAACCACAGAGCACAGAGAGCACAGAGGAAGAATATAATGTTTTCTCAAAGAAATGCCCGGTTTGGTCTTATGATGACTGTGCAGTTTTAATAACCCGTTGCGACGTGCTCGGGCTCGACCCGGGCACCCATTTTCCATGTATCAAATATTTTCGAACACAGAAAAAGGTTAAATACGTATTTACCTGTTAAAAGCTTCGCTTTTATTTGCTGTCGCAAACTCGCCTACAGGGAAGTAGGTGTATCGCGCAAGAATGGAGCGATAGCGATTGGATTGTCGGATCAAGTCCGACAAAGTCGCGAAGATGGCGAACTCTTATAAAAACATAAATATGAACAATTATTATTTGGAATTCACCAAGGATAAAAAAATTATATTTAATTTTAGTGGTCTAATTACCTATGCGTTATTTAATGTCCTTTTTCATAAGTCTAATTCTTGTGGCGGTATGTGTCTGGTTATTTCATCAACTGTACGACACCCCCATCGTCTCCCAGTCGAAAGCGGACGAACCAGACATACGCTTTATTGATAAACAGGATTTGGCTCTTAACAAGGCTTGCAATCAGGCTAATAAGGCGTTCATTGACTATACAAATCATCCAGCTGTGGCATGCCAAAGTGATCAGGATTGTTCTTATTATAACTTGGGGGGTTGCCCGGGCAATGGTTTAGCTGTCAATCAAGCGGGGTTGAAAAAGCTTAATCATCTATCCGGGGAGATTTCTCAGAATTGTTTATATCAGGTTCATTCAATACCCATGTGTGTTCAGACTATTTTCCACAGTCATCAAGCGGTCTGCCAAAATCAACAGTGTATTGTCATACCTCAAGTCCACAGTGATGTCCTGAAGAAACAAATTCATGATTTCAATCGATTATTAAAACAATAAAATCATGGCATGCTAATCTGATAAACTCAATTCCTTTAGTATCAAATTAAACACCCCGGCTTGTTGTTCACCGATCAGTAATCCAAATTCAATCACTTGATTCAATTTCAGTGGTGGCTTTTTGATGGGCCGACCCCGATATCTGGCTTTAAATTCTGACAATGGCACTTTAATCGTCATTGTCTGACCGTCAATCGTATCAAAACCATACACATAAGCCGAACCATCATCATTATCATGCGTGTATAAACGAAGTTGATAGCGGTGACCATCACCTTTAACCACTATTTGGAAGGTCTGAGCCTCTCGAATTTTTTCTTCGTTGAAAGGTGACCATTGACCACGCATGGAGGCAAATCCACCGTTATTGGCTAAGGACACTTCACCACGAAAGTGTACGCCCTGTTCAGTCTTATTAACACTGCTGGTGGAAAAACCATCCATAACTGTGTCATTAATGATTTTAATCTGATGTGGTAATGGAGGTGTCATATCCGATATTCCTTATTATTTAAGATTCATAATTGTGGTCATCATTCAGTGAAAAAACCGTGAACAAATTTGACCCGGCTGCTCACATCTTGCCAACAGTGTGTTGAATATAATTTATCACGAAATCGCATAAACCCGAATATTTCATGTAACCGGTACATAATTGACAAGTTTAGTAGATATATCAGAGACATGATTTTGGTTTGATTTATGACAGCTTTTACCTGAATGGTTTTATGAAAAAAATGGCTTCATATCTTGCATAAAATCGCTGACAACATATGAATAACTATGTTTGAAGCGATATTTATACAATCTATTTTGCCATTTTATCCCTAAATACCATTCTTACATCAAATATTCGGGCTAAGCGATTTCTTTTTCTAACTTACAGAG
>CAZWVE010000117.1:0-5593 GCA_964636925.1 uncultured Marinicella sp. | reverse complement strand
ACCAGTAAAGTATCACCCGGCTGGACTCCACCGGCGGCTGTTAAAAATTCACCGTTCGGTGCATAAAATTGTTTTCCGCCTTCTTGCGGATCACCATCATTTCCACTGATGACAAATTCACCCGGACCATCATTGGGGAAGCCAACCAACGGGCTGTCAATTAAACCAAACTGAATGGTCTGCGGCAAGGCCGGATTACCGCCTTTATCGGTGGCAATGGCGCTGATGGTTAAGGAATAACTGCCATCTAAATTACCAATACCATCTTCATTAACCACACCGTTATCAACACGATTAATAAATAAACTGCCCAGATTTGGTTCAGTGATATCCAAGCCGAATAAAACACCATCACTTATGACATAGCTTTTCGTTACCGTAATGGCATCCTGGATGCCATTGTCAACATTATTATCGGCACGGTCAGCAGTGGCGGTAATAATGGCTGTATTGGCGTTACTGCCACTGTGTAATTTGAAAGAAGCGATACCGTTTCCGGTATCAATTTTTATGGATTGTCCCTGAACGTTTAGACCATTGACATTGGTGCCGGATACATATTCACCACTGTTATTTCCATCTGTGGTGATATCAATCATCACATTATTAAACCCATTTGGATCAGGAACCGGTTGATTTGATGAAGAGACATTCACTTGAACAATTTGTGATTGTGGACCGCCGGAACCATTGATGTAGTTGTTTCCTGAACCTTGCATATTGATGCTATCAGGTAATGTGACATCGGTTAAACCGACTTTAATTTGTAATTGTTGGGTAATGGTGGTGCCGGTAAAAGGATCCTGCGCACTGACTGTTAAGGTCGCGGTACCCGGCTGATCAGCCCAAATAAAGATGGTGCCTTTTCCAGCAACCATATCCACCGGCGCACTGCCCATCAAGACAAAAATCTCATTGATGTCTTCTGTTTCCGGATCATCTAAAGTGGAAAAGGCCGCTACCGTGACCGGATTGATGGACACCCCAACCGCAGAATCTTCACCCTCAGGATTTATAAAATTACCTAATGGATCTCTGAAACTGATGGTGGCTTCCGTCATATATACGGTACCAAAGGCTTGTTCCGGGCTTAAATTAAATACGTTGGCAGGCAAAGTCGTTTTAACCGCATCAATGGTCAGTCTGTCAAACGGTTCTGGTCCTTCGGTGATGTTATATTGTATGCTGGCATTTGATGTTCTGTTTGTTTGCGGGTCAACAGCAGAAGCCGTCAAAGTCACAGAACCGAGTGTTGAACCGTGAATAAAGAAAGTGGCTTCACCGCCGGCAGATTCGTTAAATACCGAACCAAACATGGTGGTAAATTCGTTGATATCGGTGGTTTCAGGATCATCCAATGTCGAAATAAGCGCCACCTGTACATTTGATGTTCTCAACTGGACTTCAGTGCCATCAGGAATTGGATTGCCATTATCGTAAAGAACCCGAACGTTGAGTTGAGTCATAAACGGTGACCCTGATGTGATTGGGAAATCATTGGTATTGGCTGGAATCGACGTTTTCACCGGGGTCAAGGTGATTTTTAAATTCTTGGCCGCGGGACCGGTGGAGGTTCCACCGCTGTCACTGCTACCGCCACAGGCGCTTAGCACAAAAGCAAACCACGCGAGAAGTATAAATTGTTTCGTATATCTAAACATAATTAACCTATTATTTTTAAATTATAAACTTTCTTTGATGATGGTTGGCGTCACAAATATTAACAGTTCGGCCTTTTCATCTTGCACCGCTTTATTTCTGAATAAAGCCCCTAATCCCGGTATATCACCCAATACCGGTACTTTAGAACGCGTGGTTCTTCTTACTTGCTCATAAATACCACCCAAGACCACTGTCTGACCGTTACTCACCAATACGCGGGTTTGTACGGAACGGGTATCAATAGAAGGCACACTACCACCCAACGCAGTCGAGACTTCTTGACCGATGGCATCTTGTTTGACATTTAACGTTAAATCTACCCGTTCATCCGGCGTAATTAACGGTGTGACTTCTAAGGACAAAGTGGCTTCCTTAAATTGAATCGAGGTGGCGCCACTTGAGGTAGCCTCTTCATAAGGAATTTGAACACCTTGTTTAATCACCGCCTGGGTCTGGTTTGCGGTAATGACCCGGGGAGAGGAAATCACTTCACCACGGTCTTCTGTTTCCAGGGCTGACAATTCTAAATCCAATAGATAATCGGCTGCTAAAATACTCATGGCCCAACGACCTGCTGATGATGCGGCCGCCGGTAAATTAACATTTAAACGCTCACCGATGGGTGGCCCCGCAATCGGCGATGAGGATTCGTCATCCGGTGTCACTGTAGGCAATCCTGAGCCACTGGATGAGTTATAACGATTAATTAAGGCGGCGTTATTCATACGATCTAAGGCCGCGGCACTACCACCGGTACTAATGATGTTGCCATATCGATCTTCATGGGATCCGGTGACGCCAAAGCGAACACCTAATTCATCACCAAATTTTTCCGAGGCGACCACAATACGGGACTCAATCTGCACTTGTTGTACGGAACGATCAAGGGTATCAACTAGGTCCTGAATAACCCGTAGGCGATCCGGTACATCAGTGACCAATAAGGTATTGGTGCGTTCATCGTAAGTGACAGAGCCACGATCGGATAACAGCTTGTTGCCACCGCCGCCACCACCTTGACCACTACCTTCACCGCTAATCAAATTGGCTAAGTCTTCGGCTTTGGCATAATTAACCTGAATAAATATATTATCAAGCGGTTCAAGTTCTTGTTTTTTACTGTGGGCTTCTAATTTCTTCTGTTCCAACTCAGCGATTTCAGCGGCCGGTGCCACCCAAATGACATCACCACGACGTCTTTGGTCTAATTGCTTACTACGCAAAACGATATCAAGTGCCTGATCCCAGGGTACATTGTTTAATCGTAAGGTGACATTTCCCTGGACGCTATCAGCAACGACAATATTAAGTTGCGACGCGTCTGCAATAAGCTGTAATAATGACCGAACCGGGATATCCTGAAAGTTAAATGAGACCAAATGACCGTTGTATTCTATTTCCTCATCCAGAAGTCGCGATTTATTTTCAACATCGGCTTTCTTCTCAGAAATTTCAATGGTGTAACGGTTACCGGTCTGATAAGACATCTTATCAAATGCACCTTTGGCTTCCAGTTCAATTTTGACATCACTGCCACGTTGTCGTGCATCCACATAATTCACCGGTGTGGCAAAATCAATAACATCCATTTTCAAATCAAGTGATTCTTCCAAATTGGCATTAGCCACCTCAATCACAACCTTATCCATATTTTCTGAGATATTGATAATGGCATTCGGGTCACTTAAACCCACTTGCACTATGGCCTGGCCATCTTCACCCCGACGAAAATCAATATCATTAATGGTAACCACTTGTTGGCTACCCTGTTGCACATAGCGTTCCCCCGGTAACACGGATACTGTAACCGTATTATTAACTGTTGTTATGGTGTGCTCTGCCGGTCCTGCTAAATCGATAACTGCACGGGTTTTATTACCGGCAGAAACAATTCTAAGACCTTTGGCCTGACCAATGCCGATACTTTGACTATCCATATCGCTGTTATTTCGGGTATTTTCAAAATCCAGGGCCAACCGTGGTGGTAAATTGGTACTAAATACTTTGGGCTCTGTGACCTGGCCACTAAACTCAAAATTAATTTTTACCGCTCCGTTCTCACCGGAATTGAGGGTGACATTCTCAATGGTTGATTGGGCATTAGCCTGGCTCACAAGAAAACACAAAACCAAACAAACTATGTTGAATTTTGTAGCGGTTGAGTTAAAAATTTGCATATTCATAAAATTACTCTCAATTACTCTTCTTTTAAAGCAATAGCTGCAGATTGTTCACGCCATGCCCCTAATCCATCGTTAATCCATTCTTTAATTTGGATTTCACTTTCAGTTATGGCGACCACTTCACCATAATTATGACCCAAATGATGCCCGACCGAAACCCGATGAATGGTACCGTCGGGATCTTCCACCAAAGCCCAATAATCATCCATTTGTTGGTACGTACCCACCATCACCAAACTATCTAATGGGTAAGACTCAAGATATTCTTTGCGTCGCGTTAGATCAGGACCTTGTCCATCTTCAGATTGGCTCAACTGAGATTCATTCTGGGTGTTTTCAGCCACTTCTAAATCGTTACTAAAGGGATCTCGCAATCCATTTTCATGGTATTCGAAAACCACCTGTGGCTTGATTTCAGGAAGTGGTTCTATGGGTTTTACCGGTTTTGCTTTTTGCCGGTCCATAAACTCATTTAAATCTTCTAAACTATTTTGGCAAGCTGACAGCAGTAAAACCATTATCACAATGCTAAATATTCTCATTGGCCGCTCCCAGTGTTGTCTTCTTGACTTTGCATTTCATTGTCATCCAGATAACGGTAGGTTTTTGCCGTCCCTTCTAAAATCAACCGTCCACCCTGTGTGGCTTCACCAATTGGTTTGAGCGAAATATCATGCATGGTTAAAATCACAACCCGAGGCAATGAGGCGACACCACTGACAAAGTTACCAAATAGATGGTAATTGCCTTTCATTCTCAAGGTAATGGGCTTTTCTGCATAAAAACCTTTCAGTGTTTCAGCACCGGGCTCAAATAACTCATTTTCAATACCACTGGCTAATGCCGTTTGCGAAACATCCACAATTAAGTCAGACATTTCGTTTTTACTGGGTAATTGACGTAGCATGGATTGCAATATAACTTCCATTTCTTCCAGTTGATTTTTGTAAGCCGGTAATTGAGCCGCTTTTTGATACTTTGCGGCATAACTATTTTTTAAATCAACCTCAGTGCGCTGTAGACTTTTCAGGCTTTCCTGCTTGGGTTTAATCCAGAACCAATAACCAATGGCCAATATAGCCAGCGCCAATAATACCACCGCACCAAATTTTATCTGCTTTGGCCATCCGCCGGGATTACTGGTGTCCAAACTTTGCAGTTCAGTATATAAACTCATGACTGCACCTCCTCAACCGTGTCATCTTTTAAGTTGGGGTTTACCAGTTTCACACTTAATTTAAATTTCTGTTCATGCGAAACCAGGGTATTATCCGTCTTAATGTATTCTAAATCGACCCCACTAAACCACTCTGACTTTTCCAGCTTTCTCATATAATCAGAAACCCGGGAATGTGATTGTGAATAACCCTCCAGAGAAATAACTTTGCCATGTTGGGTGATTTTTTCTAAAAACACACCATTGGGGATGGTTTTAACCAGTTCATCAAATAAATGTACCATTTGAGTTCGGCTGGCCTGTAATTCTTCGATGACTTGTTGACGGGCAATCAAACCGGCTTTTTTACTTTCTAATTCTTTTATTTCAGCAATTTTAGCGTCCAGTTTTTTGATTTCTTCAGTGAGAAACGCATTACGTTTGTTTTGAAACTCTAAACTTTGATTGTAATAATAAAAGGCTAAAGCGAACAGTAACAAAGCCACCGCTGCAGAGATGCCTAACATCATGTAGAACTCTTTGGTGAGTTGTTGACGTCGTTCTTCGCGCCAGGGAAGTAAGTTAATCTTTA
>CAZWVE010000116.1:0-5687 GCA_964636925.1 uncultured Marinicella sp. | reverse complement strand
GTGAGGCGTGTGTGGTTGGTCAGGATTATGTAGAACTGCACCAACAAGCCCATCTAAAAATTGCCGGCGTTTTGAATCAATTCAAGATCATAAACCAAAGCCCCGAAGCGGCCCTTGAATCAGGTTTAACGGCCACTTTTTTCCCACACGGCCTGGGCCACTATTTGGGGTTACAAGTGCACGATGTCGCCGGTCATCAAAGTGATGCGCAAGGCACAGTTAATAAACCACCTGAAAATCATCCGTTCTTACGTCTCACCGATGTCTTGCGGGAAAACGCGGTCGTTACCGTTGAACCCGGCCTCTATTTTATTCCCATGTTATTGCAACAACAAAAGGACAATAAACACATTAACTGGGATAAAGTGGAACAGTTTATTCCCTTCGGTGGTATTCGTATCGAAGATAATGTCGTGGTCGGCAAAAACAAAAGCCTGAATTTAACCCGGCGTTAAATTCGATAGAAACAAGTTTATTAAAAAAAGCCCCGCTATTGGCGGGGCTTTTACGAAGCTTTGACGGATTAATCTTTGCTAGTGTTTTGCTTGGACTTATCTTGTTTAGCCACTAAGCGCTGCTGATTAAAGTCTATTAAGTCACTTAAAATACGCACACTTTCATGTAGCCTGAAATCAACATACGGCTCATCGTCTTCTTCAGACTCTTCTTCAGTGGCATCAGCATTATCAGCCACCGTTTGATCGGCATCTTTTTTATCTTGTTCGGCATCCTGAGGATCTGCTTTTTGCTCGGCTTTTAAGGATTCTTCCACTTCCAGCGCCTCCGCAGAATCAACCAGCACCGTTATCTCACCCAACAATGGGTCGGGCTCGGTGGCAGCCATCATGGCTTTACGCTTGGCTTTACGTTCTTCCTTTCGAGCCTCACGTTCTTTGGCTTTTTTCTGACGTTCTGCGACCGACAATGAAACTGTTAAGTCGTCTTTTTGTTGCTCATACAGTTGATTTTCTATTTCCAGAAAATCAAATTCAAAGTTCACTTTTGAACGTTCATTAAAACGTTGTTTAAGATAAACGATTTCATCTGATAGGTCGGCATAGATACTGTAATCACTCGGGGCAATACTACTCCAGGGTAAGGCATTGTCATATTCCGACTCACCATATTTATCAGAACCGGGTGAAGCCGGAAATTCTATATCAGGAATAACACCGCGATTTTGGGTGCTGCCACCGTTGATACGGAAAAACTGACCCATGGTCATTTTTAACTGACCCAGTTCTTCTTCATTGTTATCAATAAAATCAGCTAATTTCATGACATTTTGTACCGTGCCTTTACCGTAGGTTTGGTTACCGACCACAACTGCCCGTCCGTAATCTTGCATGGCAGCGGCAAATATCTCAGAGGCCGAAGCCGAGAAACGATTAACCATCACCATCAGAGGGCCATCCCATTCAATCCTCGGATCGACATCTTTTTTCACATCTTTTTTGCCCAATGAGGTTTTCGTTTGCACCACCGGCCCCCGTTTGATGAACAGGCCGGATAAATTGATGGCTTCTAAAAGAGAACCACCACCGTTATTGCGTAAATCAACAACAACACCTTGCACACCCTCTTCTTTGAAGATGTTAAGGATTTTTTTGACATCTTTGGTGGTACTGCGGTAATCAGCATCACCGGCCCGCAAAGCGCCAAAGTCCAGATAAAAAGTGGGCAAATCAATAACGCCGATTTTATGTTCAGAACCACCTTCTTTGACATCCAGAATTTTATATTGAGCTGCTTGTTGTTCCAATTTAACTTTATCGCGCACAATTTTAATGATTTTTGGCAGGGTTTCAGGTCCATCGTCTTCACCAATGACCCGTAAACGAACGATACTGCCCTTTTCACCGCGAATCAGTTGCACCACATCTTCAATGCCCCAGCCAATGACATCATCAAAACTGCCTTCACTGCCCTGACCCACGGCCAGAATTTTATCGCCTTTTTGCAAGCTGCCTTCCAAATCGGCGGGACCGCCTTTGACAATGGTATTAATCTGGGTGTATTCACCATCATTCATTAACACCGCACCAATGCCTTCCAGTGACAGGCTCATATTCATGTCAAAGTTTTCTGAAGTAATCGGCGACATATAGCCGGTGTGCGGCTCCACAGATCCTAAATAGGCATTAATGAAATACTGAAAGACATCATCACTTTTCAGATTGTTGATACGCTTGGCCATCACCTTATAACGTTTGCTGAGTGTTTCTTTAATGTCATCAGGTTCCTTATCTAACAGCTTAAGTGACAAGTAGTCATTTTTAACCTTCTTGCGCCAGATCTCGTCTAAATCTTTTTCAGACATGGCCCACTCCGCTTTTTTTCGATCCCACAGATAGGTTTCGTCCCGGCTAAAATCAAATTCGCCGTCTAAAAGTTTCAGGGCGTGATCCGTTCTGGCTTTGACCCGATCTCTGAATAGATTAAAAATCTGAAACGCCGGCTCTAAATCGCCGGCTTTAATAAAGTCATCCATTTTTGTACGCCAGGGTTCGAATTCGACAATATCTGTACTTAAAAAGTACATTTTATTGGGATCCAGCACGGTAATGTATTCATCCAGAATCTGACTCGACAAGGCATCATCCAGTGGCTTGCTTTGGTAATGGAACTCATCCATTAATTGCACCAGCGCTTTGCTTTCTTGTTGGTGCTTGGGTGCCGGATTGACCGGTTTATCAACCACCAAAGCAGTGGCTGAAAGTGCCCATAATGTGGTCAACAAAAATGCAGTTTTTAGTTGTTTATAATATGTGGTCTTCATTAAATGCTCTCTCTCAAAGGCAATGTCTTTGTTAATGGTGAAAAGGCAGTTGAACTTTTTTATCAAAATAATGCCTGATACTTGTGTAAATCATATAGACCAATGAATCGCAATACAAGTTTCACGTTATTTTGAATCATTTTTTATAAATCCAAAAAGAGTGTCTTGTCACTGTGAAAGGTCGTATATTTTTGTATAATGCTTGATTAAAATTATCTCGGGCTTCCAGTGTTGTATTGAACATAATATGCACTAAAGGCTCATCTCTTTTAATCACAAACCTATTGAAACATGGAGAAACGAATGAAAAAAATCGCACTCACTTTTGCCCTGACATCCGGTCTGGTTGGCAGTCTAGTCAGTACCACAAGTTTAGCTCAGTTAGATACTGAAAATAGTCAAATTAACTACAAAATTGGTTCTGACGTCGGCCAATACATGAATAAATCTGAAATGGAATTTGATAAAGACGCCTTTATCACCGGTTTAGAAGATGGCTTAGCGGGTCGTGACTTACGGCTCAGCGACGAGGAGCTTGCCAAGGTTCAAACCGTCATTCGTGAAAAACAACAAAAACTGGCCCAGGAAAGACAAAAAGAAATAATGGCTGAATTAGAAGAGCAAAAAGTCACCAACAAAAAAGAAGGTGATGAGTTCCGTGCCAATAAAGCCAAAGACAGCAAGGTCAAAACCACTGATTCAGGCCTGATGTATGAAGTTATCGAAGCCGGTAGCGGCGAGCAACCTGCTTCAGAAAATGCCACCGTCGTGGTTCATTACACCGGCACCTTAATTGACGGCACCAAATTTGACAGCTCAGTTGACCGCGGTCAACCGGCCACTTTCGCCTTAAATCAGGTTATTCCGGGTTGGACCGAAGGCTTACAGTTAATGAAAGAAGGCGCCAAGTACCGTTTTTACATTAAACCCGAATTAGCGTACGGCTCCGATGCCCGTCCCGGCAGCCCAATCGGTCCCAACAGCACCTTAATTTTTGATGTTGAGCTGATTGATGTCAATCCCAATGCCGAAAAACCAAAAACAGAATAATTAGTTCCCGATCAAAAAAGCCTTGGTTTTGCCGAGGCTTTTTTATGGGCGCTCAAGAAACATACAGGACTTTTGGCACTGGTAATCGCCCTGACCTGTCCCCACACTATACATCAATAAAAACTTATTTTTAATTATGCAGACATTAACTTACACAAAAAATTGGCTTAGCCTGCTGGTTTTAGGCCTGACACTCAGCTTTGGATTGTATGCCAAAGACACACCCAAGACAGAAGTCACTTCTGACAACAACACACTTTTGGCCGAATGGACCGGTCCCTATGGCGGTGTTCCGGCGTTTGATAAAATGAAACTGTCAGACGTTAAACCCGCTTTTGAAGTGGCCATGGCTGAAAATTTGGCCGACTATGACAAAATAGCCAATAATGATGAACCGGCGACCTTTGAGAACACCATCGTGGCGATGGAAAAAGCCGGTGAAAAACTGAACCGTGCCGGCGTTTATTTCCGCCTTTGGGGTGCGAACTTGTCCAGTCCGGAAGTACGTCAGTTACAAATGGAACTGGCACCGAAGTTCTCAGAGATGCAATCAAAAATCTCACAGAATAAACAATTATTTGCCCGCATTAAAAAGGTCTATCAGGACAGTCTTGAAAAACCGCTTGATCCGGATCAACAACGTCTGGTCAAAACCACCTATGAATCCTTTGCCATGAACGGAGCTGACCTTTCGCCTGACAAACAAAAACGTTATGCGGAAATTAACAAAGAACTGTCCAGCTTATACACCCAATTTGCCAACAATGTGTTACATGATGAGGAAGGTTATATTACCTATTTAACGAAAGACCAACTCAGTGGTTTGCCTGATTCCTTTATCAGCGCCGCTGCGAAAGTGGCCGAAACCAATGGTAAAGAAGGCCAGTATGCCGTCACCAATACCCGCTCCTCCATGGATCCGTTTTTAACCTATTCCGATGAACGTGACTTACGCAAACAGGTTTGGACAAATTATTATTCACGTGGCGATAACGGTGATGAATATGACAACAATGATTTAATCAAACAAATCCTGAAACTCCGCAGAGAACGCGTTGAATTACTGGGTTATGACAACTATGCCGAATGGCGCTTACAAAACCGCATGGCTAAAACCCCTGAAAATGCCATGAATTTAATGGAAGCCGTATGGCCGGCTGCCATTGCCCGGGTTAAAGAAGAAGTGGCCGATATGCAAGCCGTGGCCGATGAACTGGGTCACGACATCATCATTCAGCCCTGGGATTACCGTTATTACGCGGAAAAAGTCCGTAAAAAGAAATACGATCTTGATTCCAATGAGGTTAAACAGTATCTGCAACTGGACAACCTCCGTGAAGCCATGTTTTATGTCGCCGGTGAATTATTTAACTTTGATTTTAAACCGGTCAAAGAAGGCACAGTTCCGGTATTCCACGAAGATGTTAAGGTTTGGGAAGTCAACGATAAAACCAGTGGTGAATTGGTGGGTTTGTGGTATTTAGATCCCTTCGCCCGTCCCGGCAAACGTTCAGGCGCCTGGGCCACCTCGTACCGCTCTCATTCCACTTATGATGGTGATAAAACAGTGTTATCATCTAACAACTCCAACTTCATCAAACCGGCACCCGGTGAAGCCGTGCTGGTCTCCTGGGATGATGCCGAGACATTCTTCCATGAATTTGGTCATGCCCTGCATGCCCTGTCATCGAATGTTCGTTACCCCAGCTTAAATGGCGGTGTGCGCGATTACACTGAATTTCAGTCGCAATTACTGGAACGTTGGTTATCCACAGATGTGGTCATAAATAACTATTTAAAACACCATAAAACCGGCGAAGTCATTCCCAAAGAGTTAATTGCTAAAATCGAAAAAGCC
>CAZWVE010000115.1:0-5692 GCA_964636925.1 uncultured Marinicella sp. | reverse complement strand
AACCCGGGCAAAGTTCTCGATGGTTGACTGGTCATAGGTGGGGATGGGGTTGTTGTCCAGATCCAGAATTTCTGTGCCATCCATGTTCAATTGATGCAAACCAATGGAAAACAACTGTAATATCTCACGGGCATAATTCTCATCCGGCTGTGTGCCCTGTACCGGATCCGCCTTGGCATTTCTGAACATACCTAAGTAAAAACCCATCATGGTATTGAGCGTGACATCTTCCAATAAGTCCCGGTAATTACCAAAGGCATTAATGGCCAGCATGTCATAATATTTAGCCAGTCCCATGACTTCATTGCCTAAACTGGCGGCATCGGACACCACAAAGATTTCCGACAAGGCAAAAGCCATGCGTTGCCGTAACTGATCGGGGGCTTCTGCGGAATTAAGAAACCAGGATTCCATTCGTGAGTTTTGATACAGCGGCCAGTCAGGATTGGCCAAGATGGCTTGCATACAGGGTTCTTGCAATGTCGCCGGTGTGTTCATTTGCTCAGTTATCCAACTGTCCACGCCGAGGGCCTGTAGGTGCCGAATTTCGGCCAATTTCGGACCATAGCTTGCCTGATAGAGCAAGCGTGTTGCAGCCTGTTCGGTTATCACCGGGGTATTGGGGCTGCCGGGAAACAGTGTTTCCACACCCGATTTAAAAATCATGTCGGAGGTGCAATAGGCGGCACCGACACCGGCCCAAACCATGGCCATGATTGACCAAGCCATTCGATTCAACATAAGATCATGTCTCCCGATAATTGTTATATGGCTTGTACTATAAAACGGACTTGTGACTGAGCGGTAATTTAATCAGAAAATTTCGTTAAGTTTCAGATTAACGGTCATTTCCGGGTTTTAAACGGTCATAAACACCCTATGGAATTAAAGCAATGCAGCATGTGCACAAAACTGTACTCGTAAGGATAAAAGTCAACGTATCAAATAGAATTGTTGAGACAATTTGCTTACTAAAATTAAATTTAATAGAGGACAACACCATGAAATTAAGCGCACCCAAACAAGTGGTTTTTCTGATTGCCGTTATTCTGGCCGTGTTATCAATCGTCTCGGCCAAAGTCACCGCCATCCCGGTGGTTAGTGGCTATGAGTATTGGACCATGACCATTGCTTTTATTTTATTGGCCTTAGGTAATATGGTCCGGGGTCTCTAAAAATCATTGTCACGATAAAAGCGGCTTGAACAGCCGCTTTTATCAGAGTAAAAACGCGGTATTATTCCGACAAAACTGTAAAGCTGGCTTTAAAACTCGGTTCCAGATTGGTTTTGCCACTGATTTCAATACTGGCTTCTTTATCCGCTGCGGTCATTAAACCGGGATTGTGCATAACATTTTGTTGACTGTTTAATAATTGGGTTTCAATCATAAAGTGTTTGTCATCTTGTTCTGATAACGGCTCACTGACTTTAAATTTAAGTGCATAGCGATCTAATGCCAGTGTTTGCCATTCATTAAACTGAACAACCATTTGTTTTGTTGTGCTTGACGACTCACGCAACCCTGAAAATTGCTCACTCACCTCAAAATTCACATTGACCACGACTTCATTATTATAAAGTTGTGATGACGGCTTATCCTGATTAGCAAAAGCAAAAACCGAACATGTTATTAAACACAAACCAAGAAATAGTTGAAATTTATTGTTATTTATCATCGTTTTATTCGATCAGTTAATGGATTGGATTCATTTATTATCAAATTTAGTCAAATTTTGCCAAGCTTAAGTTCAGTCACAAATCAGGCCATTGGTTATGTGGCATTTAATTCACCACCAACGTGTCCACTGCCATGGGCACGGGTTCGGAGCGACCGTAGGTTTGCCATAGGCTGGTCATAAAGCCGGCGCGGGTTTGGTTGGCGGGGCCTTCAGTCCAGTTGCGGTTACACAGTGCGTTTTCTGATGGCAGATTATTCTCATCGGCGACTTTTTGTAAAAATTCGATGTATTCTTTGCTGGCCAGCTGAAAATTCAATCGGGCAGTGATGGTGATGGGCAATGCCACTTGATCGATGTTAATTTGATAATCGGTGATATCGTAATTGACCACCGCCGCTGGTAACTGCGGATCGGCCGGATAGGAGATGCCCACAGGTGCTAATTCTCGATTATCGGCACCGGAAAAACCCAGTGGTGGAATGCGGTTATCCTTGTTAATGCAGTTATTCAGGACAAAATGGAACATGGCATCACCATCGTCGTCTTCAGTCTCACAGCTGTTATTTTGCTCATTCCAAATTCCCTGCAGTGTTTCATAGACCTTGAGCTGACTGTCTTCGGTTAATATGCCCGTGTTTGTGTCATAGGCGCCTGATTGCCAAAACACAGTGTTGCTGGCGTCTTTGGCTTCCAATTGTAACCACATACGGCGACCTTCGGGGTAACCGGTGGGCAGTTTATGGCCGGTTAAGTTGGTCACTTTGACCGCGACCGTCAATTGTTGCGCTGTTTGCCCGGTGACTTGAGCGGTCACCAAAGCGCTCTGATTTTGCAGCATATTAAAGGCATACGAAGTAGTTAAGTCCAAAGCGCCTTTGCGGTCCAATCCGGACGGGTCATTGGCTTGTAAATCATCGCCATAAACAGCTTTAATGATCTGAGGTATCCAGGTATTACCACCGGCAAATTGATGGGTCGGTAAGTTACCGGGACGGTCGTTACCAAAGGTACAGGCGCGGGCATCGGTTTCATTGGTTTCCGGCATATGACAAGTCTGACAGGTTTGACCGGTGCGAATCACCGGCTGTTGCGAGGTGGCCAGGGCTTCAAACGGATCTCGGTAGATTAAATCCGCAAAATAAGAATGCTGCCATTCGGAGTAAGTCCGCTCAATGGGCATGGCGACATCGGTTTGCTGTCCGTTGTGCCAGAATTTTCGGGCAATGCTTAACTCACCATTGGCATAAACTTCAGGCGATGAAATATCATGACAACAGCAACAAAACTTTGACGATTCCAAAAATGACGAATATTCCCAATCATGGGGCGGTGGGAAGTGGTTATTGGTGTCATATTTATAAGGGCCCTTACGACACGGCTCACCGGAAAAACTATTGGCACAAACCTCATCATCAAGCCATATATCGGCATTGTGCGTGGCCGTCGGCTGACCCAAAGGCGTATGCGATTCAATGCGGTGACAAAACTGGCAGGTGACACCACTGTAATCGTTGTGATCAGAAGCGGTTTCGGTGAAACTGCCTTGTAAGGCACAACCTGCCGCGCCAATTGGATTTATTAAGTCATTATCTGGATTAGTGGGTTTCACCACCCGTCCGCCTGACCAGCCTTCAGGTGTGTGACAACGTAAGCAAAAATCACCGACACCGGGAATATCGTTATTGGCGACATCCAGCGCCGCCCAAAACAGTGGGTCACGCATGGCGTTGGCTTTCATGGAACCAATCCAGGTATCCGTGGGCATATTATAAGGATCACTACTGCGCTGGGTGCTTTGATGACAGCTCATGCAGTCGGCGGCACTTCTCAAAGGAAAATTTAAACCCGGCTGACTACCGTGCGGGGTAAAATCCTGTGCCTCAACAAAGCCCGTTATCAAGATAAATAGGCACAGAATCGATATTTTCTTACAGCTTGTTATCATGGTCACACATGTCAGGGTTTGTTTTTAACAACATTATCAGAATTTAACGGTGTTGTCATTATTTTCACTTCGCTACTATGAGCAACAGATGTGAAAACATCTCCAAGCGAGCAATGACTCGTTATTAACAATCAAAATGAGGAAAAAATGATGAACTTATTAAAAACTTTCTTTTTGGTCTGCAGCTTATTAATCTCAACAGCTTTTGCAGCCGTTAATATCAACAAAGCGTCAGCGGAAGAGATCTCAAAAGAGCTGAAAGGCATTGGTCTTGTTAAAGCCACTGCCATTGTCAGCTATCGAGACAAAAATGGCCCGTTTAAAACCAAGGAACAACTCACCGAAGTTAAAGGTGTGGGTTTAAAAACGGTAGAAAAAAATCGACAGAATATCTTATTAAAATAACCACCCTTGGTGGCCCCAATGCATCGGTCTAATCCACCGATGGATTGGGGTTGATGTTATTTTCATCATCGCTTTTCAGGTACTTGATAGTCACCTCTCTGGCGCGCCGATTTATTAACTGGTTACGAATCTGTTCATCGGTTAATAATTCTTCAGCCGACTCGGACAAATGTTTAAAGACCGCCTGATAGCTGTCTGTCAGGTTGTCTATTAAGTCTGCTGTTTTAGCGAAATGATCTTCAACCTTATGCTGATAAGCATCCAGTCGTCGTTCCATTTCTTTCACCGAATGCTGTTGCCCTTTGCGTTGATTCAGCAGGTACATGCCGGCCATGCCCAGAGCCCAACCAAGTAATCCGGCGGACACTATTAAAATCCAATCAATCATTGTTTATTGCTCACTGTTATCGTGTGTTTCTTGTACAAGTACCCAGGGGGCCATGGTCACCGCTACAAAACAAGTGCCTTCTTTTAACCATTTTTTGGCATGTTCATCATGGGCCCTTACCAATAGTTTAGCATTGATCCAATCATCAATACAGTCGGTATCATCGGCATGAATTTTTTCAGCCACATCAATTAAATCCAATTCCTCAGCCACCACCAAAACCACACCACGGGCAAAGAACTTTTGTAATTCCAGGTATTCAATAGGCCCCCGTTCAGCCAAAAGACGACTGCGTATATCTTCTGTTTGCCCGGTTTGTTCGCACTGTTTATTATTCATCATCTTTTAATGTCATCAGTTCTCGCCAGACTTGTCGCTGAGTGTAGGTTTGTAAACGTTCGATATAACCGTCACAACCCCGTATCTTGTCACTGGCATCACGTTGTAGATAATCATCGTGTAATTGGGAAAAATCATCGATTTCACTGACCGTAATACCACAGTAACCGGCCACCACCCAGGATTGTAATTCAATGGCGCCATTAAAATCAGCAATTTCCGCCAGAACGGCCGCCTTGGTGTCAATCATCGCCCAGGGCATACGCTGTCGTTGGTACGTACTTTCTAATTCGGACATGATTTTCAACGCCTGATGACCATTACGGCAGTGATCGTCAGGTTGTGTAACCAACATCCAGGCCCAGTCATTATAGGCATATTTGACGCCGCGTTTTTTCGCTTCAGCAAATAATTGATAGGCTTTTTGACAATCAATTGCCTCACCGTCAAGACCATAAACATGAAAGTAAGCCAGACGATAATAGGCATCGCCCATGCCTGCTTGTGCGGCTTGTTCAAACCATTTTTTAGCCGCCGACCATTGTTTATCCCAATACAACATTAAGCCGGTCTCGTACATACCATGCACATACCCCAATTCAGCAGATTTTAAAAACCACTTTTGAGCCGCTTGCTTGTCTTGAGGAATGGTTTGGTATTCATTTTCCAGACCTTCTTTGAATAAATTGCCAATAAAATAAGCAGCCTCACCATTGCCGGATTCAACCTGCTTTAACAGGTTTTTTGGAACCAAATGCTCAAGACTTGTTTTATTTTCAGGGTCATTCACAGGTGGTTGCGCCGTCACATCCACAACCAAAAATAGTAATACGCAAAATAATTGTCGCTTCATGTTTGAGAAAAATCCTTAATCCATTGTCTAAATTGTTGACCGCGTTCTTGATAATCACGAAAGGCATCAAAACTCGGTGCAC
>CAZWVE010000114.1:0-5704 GCA_964636925.1 uncultured Marinicella sp. | reverse complement strand
CAAACAAAGTCAGCGCCATCATTAAAACACTTAATATGAGTTTTAAAAATAAATCACGCGGTAACAGCGAGCCGGTGATGATACCATCTTGCTTTAGCCGTTGGTAGAGCCAGTAACCTTGTAACCAAGCAGAACCAACACCCGCCATGGCCAAGCCCATATGCAAGGAAACCACACCCATCAGAAACAACAACCACACAAACAACAGATTCAAAATCACATTAACAACCATGGCTTTAATGGCAATTCTAACCGGTGTTTTGGGATCTTTGCGGGCATAGAAAGCCGGTAATAAAATTTTAATAGCAATAAAGGCCGGCAATCCCAGCATATAGACCATTAAACTATATGAAGTAAATAGCGCATCCTGAACAGTAAACATATTATAAACATAGAGAGTTATAATAATCGGTTTAGCCAACATAAATAAACCAACTGCAGAAGGTATGGCTACCAGCATCGCCAATGACATGGCCCATTGCATGGTTTTTTGGTAATCATTATTGTCTTTGGCGGCAAAGGCTTGTGATAATTTCGGCAGGATAACCGTCGAAATCGCAATGCCAAATAAACCCAAAGGAAATTCCATTAAACGATCAGAAAAATATAAAAATGTGATGCTGCCCACCAAAGGCAGCATGGATGCAATCAAGGTATCAACCAATAAATTAATCTGAGCAACGGATGACGCAAATAGGGTTGGCAACATAAGTTTCATGACTTTTTTGACTTCAGGGTCATGAATTTTCAAAACAGGAATCGGTACAATGCCAAGACGAATTAAAGCCGGTATTTGCACCAATAACTGGATAAAACCGGCGGCCAGGACGCCCCAGGCCAAAGCCACAATGGGCACATTAAAATTATCACGAAAATAAATCGCTGACACAATCAGTGAGGCATTGAGCAAAATCGGCGTGGCTGCCGGCACCGCAAAACGATTAAAACTGTTTAAAATACCCGCTGAAAATGCCACCAAAGAAATCAACAATAAATACGGTAAAGTGATACGCAGCATGGTAACGGCACTGTCAAAAACCTCAACAGGCTCGTCTAATAACCCAGGCGCAAAGACACTAATCACACCCGGCGCCATGAGTTCCATTAAGCCAACAACCACCAATAAAGCGGCCAGTAAAGCGCCTAACACGTGGTTAATATAAGCTTTTAAGTAGGCTTCGCGTTGCTGGGTTTTGATTTCATTCAGTACCGGCACAAAGGCCAACGAAAAAGACCCTTCAGCAAATAGCCGGCGCATAAAATTAGGTATTCTAAAGGCCACCAAAAATGCGTCGGTCCACACGTTTGCGCCAAAAAAACGGGCCACCAGGACATCACGGAAAAAACCCGAAAAGCGCGATAGGAGTGTAAAAAAACTGACCACAGCCGTCGATTTCGCTAAATTCATTCAATTAACCCCGGCAGACGTTGACTATTCATAAAAAAAATGGGAAAATGCGCCGTTTTTTAAAATTCTTATTAGTAAGGAGTATCGTTTTGGCCAATTCAGCATCCGCAAGAAAACGCATTCGACAAGCTGCAAAAAATCGACAGCTTAACATGAGCCAGCGCTCTAAAGCACGTACCAAAATTAAAAATGTGGTGTCTGCCATTGAAGCCGGCGACAAAGACAAAGCGCAAAAATTATTCAACGAAATGGTTCCTGTTGTTGACAGTGTTGCTCGCAAGGGACTTTTCCACAAAAATAAAATTGCCAGACACAAAAGTCGTCTGAACGCAAAAATTAAAGCCATGTCCTAATTGAGGCCATAGAATCAATCCTGAATCGAGTCATAAAGTCTAAAATTTCACCATACTGCCTTATGAAACAAAATAATTACAATGCGTATTTAGATTACGTTTCATATCTTGAATTCTGAATTTTAGCTTTTTTTACTGACCCAGGATTAACTCTCAGGTCTTCTCAATAGAATATCTTAAAACCCGGCGCATCTTTAAGAGCCCGGGTTTTTTTATGTCTGAGCAATTTTAGCCTGCATTACTGACAATATTTGTCAGTTTTTTTAATTTTTTTGTGAATTGTGTCACTATCTTTAGCAAATCTTGTGCTAAAATCACGAATAGGTATAATCTTTAAAAGGTTAACATTATGGGCATAGAAAAAGAAAAAATATCCGTCAAGTATCTAAAAATTGGCATGTACGTCTGCAAATTAGACCGTTCATGGCTGGACACACCGTTCCCTTTTCAGGGTTTCTACATACGTAGTCAAAATGAGATTAAAGACCTCAAAGCATTTTGCGAGCATGTTTATATTGACGTGGTCAAAGGTAAATCGCTGGTGGCGGAACCGGAAATTTCCAAACCATCACCCTTGCTACGCAAAAAAGACAAAAGTCATAAATACCGAACCCGCACGCAACCACTGGTCATTAAACACGACTATTACACATCACAACTGAAGCCCATCAAACGTGAATTTAGTCGCGCCCATTCATTAATGATTGATTTAAACAGCGCCGTAGAAGAAACCAGTTTTAATTTACGGGTTGGAAAACGATTAGACATTAAGAAAACCAAACAAATTGCTTCGCAAGTGGTCAATTCGGTGATACGCAACCCCAACACCCTGGTTTGGTTGACACAGCTAAAAGAAAAAGGTCAATATGTTTATGGTCATTCTCTGCGATCAGCGATTCTCGCTGCCGTGTTTGGTCGCCATTTAGGTATTGCCGAAGAAAAACTGGAAACATTGGTTACCGGCGTGCTATTGGCCGACATTGGTAAAACCAAAATCAGTCGTAAACTACTCAACAAAAAAGACAGCTACACAGAAAACGAACGAAAAATATTTGAATCCCATGTTGAACTGGGTGTCGAGATTCTGGCCAAAGACAAAAGCATTCCTCATGATGTACTGACCATCGCCGAAACCCACCATGAACGCTTTGATGGCAGTGGTTATCCGTATGGTCTGGTTGGCGATGAAATTCCTGCCATGGGTCAAATTGCCGGTATCGTGGATACCTTTGATGCCATGACCAGTAAAAAACCATACGGCAAAGTCTATTCTTCATCACAAGCCATGGAATGGTTATTTAAACAGAAAAATAAACTGTTCAGCGCCCAATTGGTGGATGAATTTATTCAGGCCATTGGTCTTTATCCGGCCGGTTCACCGGTGCAATTATCCGACGGCTCGATCGGCTTGGTGTTATCTCACAACAAACAAAAACGTCTCAAGCCGGAAATTTTATTAATTCGCAATGCGCAAAATAAACTGCTTGAAAAACCGCGCTTTATCGACTTGTCTAAAAAGCCGCCGTTCTCAAATAAAGAACGTCCGTGCATTACCGGCGCTTTAAGTATATCTAAACTGGGTGTTGATGTTGATCACGTGTTAAACAACTTTAATGCGCCCAATGTGGTGCAACGTATGTTCGCATAAAAACGGCCTACAAATTGCACTGATTGGTCGCCAACATAAATAAAAAACCTTGCTATAATAATGCGTTTTTATAGCAAGGTTTTTTTTATGCGCGCCTATTTGGATTTTGCCCGCCACATTTTACAACATGGTACCCGTAAAGATGATCGCACCGGCACCGGCACCCTGAGTGTCTTTGGCTATCAGATGCGTTTTAATTTAGCCGATGGCTTCCCCTTGCTGACCACCAAGAAACTACACATTAAGTCGATTGTTTATGAGTTGCTGTGGTTTTTAAAAGGTGATACCAATATCAAATACCTGAATGATCATGGCGTCAATATCTGGAATGAATGGGCCGATGATAGTGGTGATTTAGGCCCGGTTTATGGTCATCAGTGGCGCTCATGGCCGGATGGCGACGGTGGCCAAATTGACCAAATCAGTCAGCTTATTCACAACATTAAAAACAACCCCGGATCCCGCCGACACATTATAAGTGCCTGGAATGTTGCTGATGTGGATACCATGGCGCTACCACCGTGTCACTGCCTGTTTCAGTTTTATGTTAACGCGGGACAATTGTCATGCCAGCTTTATCAGCGCAGTGCCGATGTTTTTCTGGGCGTACCTTTTAACATCGCCTCTTATGCCCTACTCACCCATATGGTGGCCCAGGTATGTGATTTACAAGTCGGTGAATTTATCCATACCTTTGGTGATGCCCATATTTATCTTAATCACCTGGAACAAATGCAACAACAAATTGAACGGCAACCTTATCCTTTACCGCAATTGCGCATTAATCCGGCCGTCAACGATATTTTTAGTTTTGATTATGATGATTTTAGCATTTTAAACTATCAAGCCCACCCACATATTAAAGGCAAGGTAGCGGTATGAGCTTTACCCTGGTTGCGGCCTTTGATAAGAACAGACTGATTGGCGCCGATAATGATTTACCCTGGTATTTACCCGCTGATTTAAAGCTTTTTAAACAAAACACACTCAACAAACCCATCCTCATGGGTCGAAAAACATGTGAATCCCTGAAGAAGCCACTCCCCAGACGCACCAATTGGGTTTTAACCCGGCAATCAGACTACCAAAAACCCGGGTTTCATATTCTTCACGACTGGCAGGCATTGAACTCGGAAGATGAAGTGATGGTGATTGGTGGTGCCAAGATATTTGCATTAATGTTGCCGCATGCCTCTAGGATGATTATCACCCATATTGAGGCGGAATTTACAGGTGACACCTATTTTCCTGAGGTAGACTGGTCTCATTGGCAAATAGTTAAGCAAGAACATCACCCCATCAGTGATGAAAATCCACACCATGCCTTTACGGTCATCACTTATCAAAAAAAATAACTAACCCGGGCAATGTATTCAAGAACGCAATAGACGGGTTAATCATGACCATCCAATTCTCGATGCAACAACATATTATTGATGTTTTTAGCGGCCAAAAATGTGTGCAAAGCTTCGGCCAAATACACCGATCGATGGCGACCGCCGGTACAACCGATGGCAACCGTAATATAACTGCGGTCATTGACTTCAAATTTATCAATCCATTTCAGGCTAAAAGCACAAATATCATTTAAATAGTCATGTACCAGAGGTTGTTGATTAAAAAATGTGATGATGGCTTCATCTTGTCCGGTATAAGGACGCAAATCTTTTTCCCAGTACGGATTGGGCAAACAACGGGCATCAAAAACAAAATCGGCATCAAAAGGCACACCGCGTTTGAAAGCAAATGATTTAATAATCACGGTGACACGTTGATTTGACTGATTCATAATCTGCCAAATGTGCTGTTTTAATTGCTGTACTTTTAATTGGCTGGTATCAATAATCAAATCTGCCGCTTCTTTGTCCGGTGCCATTAATTCTGCTTCTAACCGAATCGCCTCCGTCAGTGAATGTTTTTGTTGGGCCGTGGACAAGGGATGACGCCTACGTGTTTCACTGTAACGACTGAGTAATACCTTTTCTGTGGCAGACAGAAATACCACCCGTATATGCAGTTGCTTTTTTAAGGCAGCCACTGTCTTTGGAAAGTCGGTTAATTTTTGATGTTGACTACGAATATCCATACCCACAGCCACTTTAGGATAAAACGCCACATCTTCATTAATATGATCGGCAAAATCAGCCAGCATGTTGACCGGTAAATTATCAACGCAATAGTATTCCATGTCTTCTAATGACCGTAATACGATGGTTTTACCCGAACCGGATAAGCCGGTTATAATGACTAACTGTTGCATTGTTCAAAGGCCTCCAAAATGGTCTCATACATGGC
>CAZWVE010000113.1:0-5719 GCA_964636925.1 uncultured Marinicella sp. | reverse complement strand
TGAATTGATAATCGAGCTATTATAAGATATTTGAGCTGAAATTAAAAAAAGGCCCAACACCATCACTTAGAAATGTGAACATTTAATACCTGTATTAATTAGCGGCTTACATCAGGCTTTATCCATGGATTAAGTAGCTCAACACCCATGTGTGTAAAATCATCGGTATTTCTGGTGACCACCGTCATTTTGTGGGTCAACGCCGTGGCTGCAATCAAGGCATCACGATCTGACCTGGGATCCGGAACATGCAAGTCAGCACAACATAATGCAACTGAAGTATCGATGGGAATAATGCGGCTTTGAAAAGCAGGTAATACATCATCATTCAACCATGCACGCAACATAGCGCCTTGTTTTTTATCTCGTCTTTCGATCAACTTAACACCAATATCCAGTTCCAAGACGGTGATCACAGACAAGAATAAATTGGCTGTCAGCACTTTGTGCCCCCATTGGACGACATCTTCGTTAGCTTTCCCGGATTTCGCTTTTCTCAGTTCTGAAACAACATTTGTATCTAATAAATACATTAACTCAAATCCGCCGGTCTGAACAATTCTTTATCCAGCTTGGGTGGATTAAATTCAATCTCTTCACCATCAGGCATCGCCAACAAATCCACAATACTGCGTTTGTTGCCTGTTAATTTTTGATATTCTTCAATTGTTAACAGCACATGCGAGGCCCGGCCGCGGTCTGTGATAAACACCGGTCCTTCACGCGAGGCGCGTTTTGCTTTGCTAACATCTTGATTGAAGTCTCTGCTTGATAAGGTTGTTCTGCTCATTATTTTTCTCAAAAATTAATTGTAGGTACGTTTCTACATATTATATTGCTTTTTAGTTTATTATCAAGACTTTTGCTTTGACAGTACACCACGATACAAACTCTATGAGAGCATTACATAATTCATAAAAGATATTTAAAATTTAATTCTAAATAATTAAATGTAAATTTATTGCGTAACGATTTCTACTCTATTATTAGTTATGTTTCCAAACACAATTTAAGCCATCATTATCAATCGCATTTCCTCCCATGTTGTCTTTGTTTTTTCTTCAAATAACTTTAGATATAACCATGCAAAAAGATAGTTTGACACCAAATTATCCGTGATCGCATACTCCCCTAAGACTTGCCTCTTTTGACTAACCTCCGGCAACCTATAGGCATTAAATATTTAAAAAAAAGCAGTTTGAACTTCAGGGTTTCCAGATATTTTTTTTCCAACTTCTAACTCACCAACAATTTGGCTTATAATAATGTAATGATACTTAACTTCTTTTAGATTTTCACAATACTTCAGAAACTCAACCGCTAATTTAACTTCATTAACTAATAAAGCCATTATTGAGGCCAGCATACACTTTTCTTTTTCATCAAAAGGGATTTGATTTTTACTGGACTTTAATCTCATGTGAAATTCAACAATTGCTTTTAAAATAATTTTTTTAATTTGGAAGTTTTGGGTCATAGATTTCATGTATACAAGCCAGTATTGCTTAGGCTTCCAAAACTCGTGACGAATCAAAGAGTTGCTTTGGCTTATTGCCTTTATTTTTTTTATTCGAGTACTCAATAAAGCTTACTGCTTTTTCTGAAACTTTTATTGTCTTATTTTTAAAATAATCCACCCATGAAGAATTATTACCCAATAGCTTTAAGATTAAATAATTTTGAAATGGAGAATAGGCAGAATTAAAATCAAATTCTGTTGTATCGATATATTTTTTCATCATATATTTTTAATGCTCAGAACAAATTTTATTCAAATCAAATCTTTTATTTTCTGAAAATAGAGTATCGCTCCAATAACTTTGAACCGTGGTTAATTTGCTGTTAATGTCTAAAAAATTCATATCATTTAATCTGCGCCATTTTTATAAAATTCAGTAATACTTTATATTTTGGTTTTCAAATTTAATTTACAGTTCTGTTTTATTGCTTTAATAAAACCAAGTATGTAGAACTTTATAACACTTGATGCGGAATTTAAAAATAACAATAGAGTTAAAAAAAGCCGAACCACATAGGTGATTCGGCTTGGGTTCTCTTAGGTCAATGGTTATTTAAAGACTTGATCAATATTAATAATGTCAACTTCATCAAGCTTTAACGGATAATCCTGGATGACACTGTCTTCTTCCAGTAAGTCGCTGGGTTTTTCCGAGTTGTATTCCATCGGTGAACTTTGTTCGCTGGTTAAGCGCTGTTTTAAGTCTTCAGCATCTTTGGCGATAAAGACGAACTGGATTTCGTCGGTTTGCAGGTGCTTTTTGATGATGGCGTTGACATCCGCCAAAGTCAGCTTGGCCAGACCGTTTTTAACCATCTCTACAAAATCATCGGTGCCGTAAAATTGGCTGTCCATATGATAGCCCAGCACACGATCCTGGCCTTTGAGCAATAAACCGGCGTATTTGCTTAAGAAAGACCGGGTGGCTTCGAATTGTTCTTGGGTCAGGCCGTTATCAATCAGATTTTGCAGCTCATACATGGCCACGCGGGTGGCGAAATGGGCGTCTTGGTTCGAACGCAAGGGTCGTATCCAGACCTGGAAAATTTGCTCTGAACGACCTAAGTTGGCATTCGGCTGGGTTAAATACATGCCACGCGGGAAATACTCGATATAGGCATAATCACCATAATTCATACCGCGGGCTTCGCGGATGCGCTGGTATAGGAAACTGTTGGAATTTCGATGTTCGCCTAAGAACGAACGTACCAGCCACAAGCCCACCCAATCGTCATGAGCACGATTGACGTCGATCGGAAAGCCAAAGGAAACCGCTGTTGGCATGGTTTGTTTTTCCACAATAATGGCTTGTCGGCCGCTGAGTTTCGGTGCCGGCGGGATGGCGACTTGTTCGGCGCCGGATTGTGGCAATTCTTTGGCCACCGCAGTCAACATACGGTCTTTTAAGGCTTCATCCAAATGACCGGCAATTCCGATATTTAAGTTCTCCTGGGTGAATTGGGCCCGGTAAAAGGCTTTCACATCGTCAAGCGTGATGCCTTCAATATCACTGACATGACCCAAATTCAGACTGCCATAGGGATGACCCACATACAAAGCTTCATAGAGAACTTCTTTACCCAGTTCTTCATCGTTGTTCTGTTTCAGGTCGGTCTGAATGGCATTAATCTGTTGGGTTTTTAAGCGATTAAAATCATCTTCTCTAAAACCCGGATTTAATAAATTATCCAGCACGATATTCAACCACTGATCGGCTTTTTCACGGTGTACACGGCCTCTCAGGGACACCATTTCTTTATCCACTTGCGAGGAAAAATAAGCCGCCATCGGACGCATGGCTTTCTGGATGTCTTTTAAGGTGCGACTTTCGGAGCCGGCATCGGTCAGCATCGAGGCGGTTAATTGTGCCAGACCTTTTTTACCCTCAGGATCCTGTGCCGCACCGGTGTTGAATAAAAAGTTGACATCAACAATATCACTGTCACTGCTCAAATCGGTAACCTGAAAAGCCGGTTCAACGGGCTGATTGGCCGCAGCCACCTGCTCGGCTAAACTGAAATCAGTGTTTATGCCGGCAACTTGTTCGCCTTCAGCCAGGGTCACCATAATGCGGCCGTCATCCACCAGATAATGATTGGCAGCCCATTTTACATCCTCAGGTGTGATTTCATCTAAACGCGCATAGCGCTGATTAACGGTTTCCGGATTGCGGTCATATTGCACCACTGCCGCCAGCATGTTGCCAATGGCTTCAGAGTTATCCAAACTGTTGGCAAAGCCATAGCGGGCTGCAGATTTAATGTCATCGAGCTCACTTTTATCCACCAGTTCAGTTCGGGCTGTGACAATGGCATCGACAATGGCTTGTTGCACTGCCGGGTAATTCGCGGGGTCGGTTAATCGCGCTAAAATATAAATCAGACCCGGATCCTTACTGTCAGGGCTGTAAAAGAATAAGGCATCAACCAACTGCTTGTTGACCACCAACTCCTGGTAAATATCAGAGTTTTGACCAAAATAAACCTCTCCCAACATATCGATGGCGGCTTTGTCTTTTTGACTCGGGTCGGCATCGGTGCCGCGGAAGGTTAGGCCCAACATGGGTAAGGTTTGTGACGGCCAGGCGATGTGATGGTATTGACTGCCTTGAGCCGGTGGTTCCACCGGAATATCGGCCTGGTAATTGCCGCGTTGCCAATCACCAAAATACTGCTGAATCAAGTCATGGGTTTTATCCACATCCACATCACCCACCACAATCACGGCAGCTTTTTCAGGGCGGTACCAACGATCAAAGAATTCCAGGGCATAATCCATTTGATCAGGCATGGCTTCAATGTCTTCTAAAAAGCCCATGGTGGTATGGCGGTAAGTGTGCTCTTGGTAGGCATTTTTGCGTACCGTTTCAAATAATTTGCTGAACGGATTGGCACTGTTTTTCAGGTATTCACCTTTGACCGCCAGGGCTTCGGTACGGAATTGGGCCTCTGAAAATTTCAGGTTCTTAAAGCGATCGGCTTCCAGTTCCAGCATTTTTTCCAAATCATCTTTAACAAAAGTGACGTGGTAATTGGTGTAGTCATCAGTGGTGTAGGCGTTTTGATCGGCGCCCATTTCCTTGAGCATGGCACCGTACTCTTCCTGGGAGTAATTTTCGGTACCACGAAACATCATGTGCTCAAAAAAGTGTGCAAAACCGGATTTACCGGGTTCCACTTCATTGCGTGAACCGGTCTGTACCGGAATCTGTAATGACACCACTTCGGGGTAATCGGTTTTAACGACAATGGCTTTTAAACCATTGTCCAGGGTGCGCATATCGTAGGCTTGATTAAACACCCGATTATCCTGCTCAACGGCAGTTTCCTGGTTGACCGATTTAGTAACCGGCTGACTGGCACAACCGACCATGAGAGCGGTCAATAAGAACAGTCCTATTTTATGTAAATTGTGTTGCATGCAAATACCTCACTGATGGTGCGGCTGTGATTAACCGCAGATTTTAGAATGCTTAGATTGTAAATAATTTGATCTTAATTGAACTGTGTCAAAAGTACTGATTGTGTGAAACCAACGTCATTTTATGGCAGTTGTCAGCGCGCTCACTGATGCGTTCTGAGAATTGATTAACCATCCACAGTGACCAAACGGCGAAAAACACCAGCAAAAGAATGATGACTAACAACGCGATGGGACGCAGCAAGGCTCTGGTACCGTAACGATAAGGTGTGGGTTTCATCACCTTTTCACCGGGCAAAGGCGTTTGTCTGAGTTGATAAACCTGCCAGCTTTTGGGCCCTTCCGAAACACCTAAAAACAAAGCCAATAATAATGGCGGTAGTGCCAGCATCAAGACCATGGTTACTGTTAAGGCATTGAACCCAAATAGGGTCTGACAGTGTGCCGAAATTAGGAACGTATTTAACCAGGGCAAAAACCAGAGAAAGAAAATAACCGCGACTGGTACGAGTATCAAAGCAATTTTAAGCAATATTCGCCAGCGCTCACGCCGACTATACAGCGGCGCAAATTCAGGTCTTGGTTGGTTTTTGTCCGACATGGCACTAAAAAACCCAGGCAATCATCAGCCAGAAAATCAGATAAAAAAGAAAGAACCCGCCGAGCATAAACTGCAGTTCACCCAATAGCCCATCGCCGGCAGCCACGGCAAAGATAATCAATAAAATGGCGGTGACAAAAAAGGCAATAATGGCGGCATCTTTTAATCCCAAACCCGGT
>CAZWVE010000112.1:0-5725 GCA_964636925.1 uncultured Marinicella sp. | reverse complement strand
CTGGCGTATTTTTGAAACGGTTTTCCCCATCTTATTGTTCATCGGTCTGTTTTTTCTGATTATGCGCCATATGCAAGGCGGTGGCGGAAAAGGCGGGGCCATGAGCTTTGGCAAATCCAAAGCCAAGTTACTGAATGAAGAAAGTGCGAAAGTCACTTTTGCCGATATGGCCGGCGCTGAAGAAGCCAAAGAAGAAGTGTCAGAAGTGGTGGATTTTTTGAAAGATCCCACTAAATTCAATAAACTGGGCGGCAAAATTCCTCGGGGTATTCTCATGGTGGGTCCTCCGGGAACCGGTAAAACCTTGCTGGCGCGAGCCATTGCCGGTGAAGCCAAAGTGCCTTTTTTCAGTATTTCCGGTTCTGATTTTGTGGAAATGTTTGTGGGTGTCGTGGCTTCTCGGGTTCGTGATATGTTTGAACAAGCCAAGAAAAACTCTCCTTGTATTATCTTCATCGATGAAATTGATGCTGTTGGTCGCCAGCGTGGCGCCGGTTTAGGCGGTGGTCATGATGAACGCGAACAAACCCTGAATCAGCTATTGGTTGAGATGGATGGCTTTGAAGGCAACGATGGGGTTATTGTCATTGCCGCCACTAATCGTCCTGATGTGTTGGATCCGGCCTTATTACGCCCCGGTCGTTTTGACCGTCAAGTGGTGGTACCGTTACCGGACATTCAAGGTCGTGAAGCCATCTTGAAAGTTCATATGAAAAAAGTACCATTGGCTGACGATGTTAAGCCCGGTATTATTGCGCGAGGTACACCTGGTTTTTCCGGCGCTGATTTAGCTAACTTGGTGAATGAAGCGGCGTTATTTGCAGCCCGCGAAGATGCCACCGAAATCAATATGGACATGTTCGACAAAGCCCGAGACAAAATTATGATGGGTGCTGAACGTCGTTCTATGGTGATGAAAGAATCAGAAAAGCGCAACACCGCTTATCACGAAGCCGGCCATGCCATTGTGGGATTATTGGTGCCTGAACATGACCCGGTTTATAAGGTTACCATCATTCCGCGTGGTCGCGCTCTGGGTGTGACCATGTTCTTGCCGGAAGAAGATAAGTATTCTTACAGCAAAACCGCTTTGGAAAGTCAAATTTCCTCGTTGTACGGCGGTCGTATCGCGGAAGAAATTATCGGCGGCCCGGATGCCGTGACCACCGGTGCGTCCAATGACATTGAACGTGCCACAGAAATCGCCAAGAACATGGTGACCAAGTGGGGGTTGTCGGATGAATTGGGGCCGTTAACTTATTCAGAGGATGAAGGTGAAGTATTCTTAGGTCGTCAGGTCACTCAGCATAAGAGCATGTCAGACACTACGGCGGATAAAATTGATAAAGCCGTGCGTGAATTAATTGACCGGAACTACAAACGGGCTGAACAAATATTACATGATAATATTGATAAATTGCATTTGATGGCCGAGGCCCTGATCAAATACGAAACCATCGACAGCAAACAAATCGCTGAAATTATGGAAGGTAAAGAACCGTCTCCGCCGACCGGCTGGGAGGCCACGGATGATGACGATGAGGGTGGTACTAAACCGCCCAAAAAAGCCAAAGATCCGAAACAAACCGGTTTCGGAGATGCAGCCGAACAAACCTAATACGAACTTGAATCAGGATTATAAAATTATGGGGGTTTTAAATGTAACCCCCGATTCTTTTTCAGATGGTGGTTGTTTTAATCATCACGACAAAGCGCTTGAACACGCTAAAAACATGATGAGCGAAGGTGCTGATATCATTGATATTGGTGGCGAATCCACGCGCCCCGGCGCTGCTGCGGTGTCCGATCAGGCAGAAATTGAACGGGTGGTGCCGGTCATTCAGGCATTGCGTCAACAATTTCCTGACGTTACCCTGTCTATTGACAGCCGTAAACCTGAAGTCATGGCCGCTGCATTACACGCCGGAGCTAACTTTATCAATGACATCAATGCGCTGCAAGCAGACGGTGCGATTGAGGTGGCACTTGAATACGATGTACCGGTTTGTTTAATGCACATGCAAGGCACACCCGAAACCATGCAGCACGATCCACAATATGACAATGTGATTCAGTCGGTGCTGGATTTTTTTGAACAGCGAGTGGAAGCCTGTATGCGAGCCGGGATTGACGCGGATCGACTTATTTTAGATCCGGGTATCGGTTTTGGAAAAACCGTGGCACATAATATGAGCCTGATTAAAAACATCAGCACACTAAAACAAATGGGATTCCCGGTACTAATTGGCGTGTCGCGTAAATCAATGTTTAAATCCTTATTGGGGCGTGATGTTGATCAGCGACTGGCGGGTTCTTTGGCGGTGGCTCAATTTGCTTATTTTCAAGGTGCCGACTATTTTCGTGTGCACGATGTTGCCGAAACGAAAGATTTATTAACTATGAGTCAACACTTCATTCAAGATGACACAAACTAAAAGATATTTTGGTACTGATGGTATCCGCGGTAAAGTCGGTGGTACTGTAATGACTGCAGAATTTGCGCTTAAATTAGGCTACGCAGCGGGCAAAATTTTAGGACAAAACAAACCCGGCAAAACCGTCGTTATCGGCAAAGACACCCGCGTGTCCGGTTATTTATTTGAATCCGCCTTAGAAGCCGGCTTGGTGTCAGCGGGCATTAATACCACCTTATTCGGTCCGATGCCGACGCCGGCTGTGGCCTGGTTAACGCGCACATTGCATGCCAGCGCGGGTATTGTCATCAGTGCCTCCCATAATCCTTTTTATGACAACGGTATTAAGTTTTTTAATGAGCACGGCGAAAAACTCTCCGACGAGCAAGAATTGGCGATTGAGGCCTTGCTAGATCAACCTATGGATATGGTTGATTCCAGCCGTTTAGGTAAAGCTAATCGCCTCAGTGACGTCGATGGCCGTTATATTGAATACTGTAAAAATGCCGCCAATAACCTGATGCTGTCGGGTTTTAAAATTGTGTTGGACTGCGCCCATGGTGCGACCTATCAAATTGCGCCACGGGTATTCACTGAACTGGGTGCTGATTTGGTGGTGATTGGAAATAAGCCTGATGGCTTGAATATCAACAAAGATTGCGGCAGTAGCGAACTGGCAGTACTCCAGGAAAAAGTTGTTGAAACCAAAGCCGATGTCGGTATTGCCCTGGACGGTGACGGGGATCGCGTGGTAATGGTGGATCACACCGGTAACGAGGTAAACGGCGATCAGTTGATTTTTCTGGTGGCCAAACATCTACATAGTCACAACCGTTTAAACGGCGGTGTCGTGGGTACATTAATGTCAAATCAGGGCATGGAAAAAGCCTTAAATGATTTGGGTATTCCTTTTGAACGCGCTCAGGTGGGCGATCGTTACGTGCATCAAAAACTCCATAAAAATAACTGGATACTGGGTGGCGAATCCTCCGGTCATATTTTAAATTTGAATTTGGCCACCACCGGTGACGGTATTATCAGCGCCCTGATGGTACTGAATGTCATGATGGAAAGTGGTCAAAGCTTAAAAGAATTAGCCGATGAAATGCCTGTTTATCCGCAGGTTATGATTAATGTTAATCATCCTGAACCACAAAAGCTGGGTGCTCATGCTGAACTTTGTCGTGCCGCCGATCAGGTGGACAAAAGCCTGGGAGACCGTGGTCGGGTCTTGATTCGACCGTCAGGTACTGAACCTAAATTACGTATAATGGTTGAGGCAGTGGAACAAGACCTGGCACAACAGCATGCCGAAAACCTTTCCAACTTAGCGAGTGACTTATGAAAAAAATGACCTTTTTGATGTTAGTGTTTTTTGTTTTTGGTGCCCGGGCCGGTGAAACATCGGTTGCTGTTGAGGATGCCTGGATGCGCGCGGCACCACCCAATGCCCACATGTTGGCCGCTTATGTTACCGTGGTTAATAACAGTGACAATCCGATACATTTAGTGGGTGCTGACAGTGATGCTTTTGGCATGACGGAAATTCACCGTACCGTTGAAATTGACGGTGTTTTTAAAATGCAAGAACAACCACGCCTGACCATTGCTGTGGGCGAACAATTACGTATGAAGCCGGGTGGCTTACACATCATGCTGATGATGCCGAAACAAGCCTTTGCCATGGGTGAATCGGTTGATATTGTCCTTCATTTTGAAGGTGCGGATGAGACATCATGGTCGCAAAATGTGTCTTTTGAGGTTAAAAAAGAGCACTGATCGGGACCTGTCGGTATGAATAAAAAGGACTTTGACTACGATTTACCGAAAGAACTGATTGCGCAACAACCGATTGCCCAACGCAGTCAAAGTCGTCTTTTGGTACTGGATAAGAACAGCGGTGAGGTGGCAGATTGTCAGTTTACAAAAATTTCAGATTATCTAAAACCCGGTGATTTACTGGTCTTTAATAACACCAAAGTGATGCCGGCCCGTCTCCGGGGACATAAACAAACCGGTGGACAAATCGAAGTTTTTATCGAGCGGGTTTTAAACAACCACCAAGCCAAAGCTTTGCTGAAAGCCAATAAATCCGTGCGTTTAGGCACTGAGATTTATTTTGATGACCAGCCGCTGCTTAAAGTCACCGGTCGCCAGGGCATGTTTTTTCTGGTGGAAGCATGTGATACAAGTCATGACCTTAACGCCATTATGGAACACTATGGCGTCATGCCCTTGCCACCGTATATTCAGCGTGACAGCACCCAAACAGACAGCGAGCGCTATCAAACGGTTTATGCCGAAACCGCCGGTGCCGTGGCGGCCCCGACGGCGGGACTTCATTTTGACGAAGCCACACTAAGACGTTTAAAAGAGCAGGGCGTTAACAGTGCTTTTGTCACCCTGCATGTCGGTGCCGGCACCTTCCAACCGGTTAAAGCCGATCACATCGAAGACCATAAAATGCACAAAGAATGGCTTCAGGTTGATGAGACCGTGGTTAACGCTGTGAAAGAAACAAAAGCCAATGGCGGCCGTGTTATTGCCGTCGGTACCACCGCCGTGCGATGTTTAGAAACAGCAGCAAAGGATGGTGCCTTGCAAAGTTACAGCGGTGATACCGATATCTTTATATATCCCGGTTATCAATTCAAAGTCATCGAGGGTTT
The DNA here is from genome assembly GCA_964636925.1 of uncultured Marinicella sp. Lineage (GTDB taxonomy): Bacteria > Pseudomonadota > Gammaproteobacteria > Xanthomonadales > Marinicellaceae > Marinicella. The sequence continues at coordinate 642 of CAZWVE010000112.1, read as the reverse complement.
ACTCACTAACTTCCATCTGCCTGAATCCACCCTTCTGATGCTGGTCTCCGCCTTAGCCGGCCGTGACAATATCATGAACGCTTACCAGCACGCCATTGAGCAAAAATACCGCTTTTTTAGTTATGGCGATGCGATGTTGATAGTTGAGGCTTAACATAAGTCGAAAAAACCAAAGCGTTGCTCATTCCAAGCACAAAGGATTGTCAAATCAGTCTTAAAATGAGGTCAATTATTTAGTGGCAAGTTAAACCTTCAGCACCGGCAAGAAGCGTTATATTATGGGTGACAGAATCGTTATCGCTGTTCGTCAAGATAATCTCACCACTGTTGCAGCTGTAAAAGGTCATGTCTGCCGTACCCCACAACGTTAAGCCTGAGTTTGGGGTGGTGGGTTTGGTGGTCAAACTACCGCCATTGCCAATAAAACCTGCACCCATATCCAGGGTATAGGTGACACCTTTTTCGATGGTTTTTGGACCTAAAACAGATGCCAACCATAAAGCTTCACCATTTGCACCGGCTTTATAACCGTAAAAATATAACTGTAATCCATTCGAAGTCTGCACGATATTAAAACCTGAGCCATTGTAGTCAGGGTCATACCAGGCACCGTTAACGGATGAAATAACAGAATTGCTATGA
>CAZWVE010000111.1:0-5731 GCA_964636925.1 uncultured Marinicella sp. | reverse complement strand
TTATATCGGTTATAAAAATCGACTGGTGCCGCGTGGCTTACAAACCTACACCATTGCCTACCGGACCGACCGACAAATGGCTTTTTTAGACACCCATGACCGGTTTGCCTGGAATGTGACCGGCAATGGCTGGAATTTTGTCATCGATGAAGTCACGGCCCGTGTTCATTTGCCTGAAGAAGTGCCGATGGCCGCCGTGAAAGAACAGGCCGCCTGGTCCGGTTATGCCGGTGATATAGGGGCTAATTATAATATTCAAATTAACAATGACAGTATTCAAGTTAATAGCATTCGGCCTTTACAACCCCATCAAAATCTGACCTTTCGCATTGAATTTACCAAAGGTTATTTTATCAATAACCGTTCACCTTTAATGGATTTTTTAAAGGATAATTTATTTTGGTTATTAATGGTGATTACCTTCATCAGTTTAATGGTGTTTTATTGGATGGCCTGGGATCGGGTCGGGCGTGATCCGGAACCGGGTGTCATTATGCCGCGTTTTTATCCGCCCGAAGGTATGTCACCGGCGGCGATGCGTTATGTGTTAGATGAAAAGGCCGACGGTAAGAGTTTTACCGCCGCAATTATTAACTTGGCGGTTAAGGGTTATATTAAACTCACCAAAAAATCCTCCGGTTATCGAATCACACGTCTGGACAGTGAAGCCAAAGAACCGGCCTCAAAAGGCGAACAATTGGTGTTGCAAAAATTACTGCGCAGCCAACAATCCATGGTCATTGATAAAAAATACAACAGCAAAGTCAAAACCGCGCAGTCGGGTTTGGTGGCCAAAATAAAACAAGAATATAAGGACAAATGTTTTAAAAATAACTGGGTCTATGCCTTTATCGGCATGGGCATCAGCGTGCTGGTAATGTTAGCCATGTTGTTACATCACAACCCCGGAGACCGCAGTGCTTTTGGTGTCATGGGGCAACTTGTTTTTTTTGCGGTAGTTATGTTTTTTATTTTTAAATCCAAACCCCTGGGCTGGATACCGGCAATTGGCGTTTTTATTGTTATGTCCAACCTGAATTTATCGGTGGAACTGTTTGTGATGCTGGCTTTTCTTATCATTATCAATTTGCTGTTTATTTACTTACTGAAAGCACCAACCCCTTTTGGCCGGGAATTGATGGATAAAATTGAGGGTTTTAAATTGTACCTGTCCACTGCCGAACAAAACCGTTTAGAGATCATGCATCCGCCGCAAATGACCCCGGAGTTATTCGAAAAATACCTGCCGTATGCCTTGGCTCTGGGCGTGGAGAATCAGTGGTCGGAACAGTTCGCGACTTATCTCAAACAGGCAGCAATGGATCCTGAAGAATATCAACCCACCTGGTACAGCGGTCACAGTTTTGATTTAAGCAGCTCCGGCAGCCGCAGCTTCGGCGCCATATCTGGCAGTATGGCCAGCACCTTATCAGCCGCTTCTACGCCACCCTCATCGTCATCCGGCGGCGGTGGTTTTTCCGGTGGTGGCGGTGGCGGTGGCGGCGGCGGTGGTTGGTAAACAATCAGCCTGACTTCAATTCATGCTTTTTTAATCCGCCGCATGTTATATTAATCTTGTTAAAAATAACTTATCTGTATGAAAAAATTTCTTAAATGGCTTATTGGTTTAGTGATTACTCTGGCGTTATTGGTGGTGCTGGCGGTTGTGTTATTGCCTATATTCTTTGATCCCAATGACCACAAACCCGAAATTCAGCAAGCCGTAGAAAATCAAATTGGTCGCAAAGTCACTCTTAACGGCCCCATTGGTTGGTCTGTATTTCCCTGGATAGCCATTGAACTCAATGACGTCACGGTGGCCAATGAAAGCGGCTTTTCCGGTGACAGCTTAGCGGATATCGGTACCTTATCCGCCCGGGTGAAACTGATACCCTTGCTGAAAAAGCATATCCGTGTGGACACGGTTACCTTAGAAAATCCGACTATTCATCTTATGGTCGCACAATCCGGGACAACCAACTGGCAGTCGATAATGGATCATCTTGCCGGTGATGAAGACTCTGCACAAACGGATGCCACGTCCAACATTGATATTAATATTGAAGGTATCAAGGTTTCAGACGGTCAACTTAATTACCGGGATGTCGCCGCAGGTTCCACCCTGAAACTGTCTGATTTACGTTTTTCCAGTACCGCCATAACCGCTTCTAAGCCGGCGGATATGACCTTACAAGCACAATTAGGGATGGTTGAAAGTAAGCTCGCGGCAGACTTGTCTGCTGATTTTGTGGTTAAGCATCTTTTGTCTGAGCAAGCCATGGTGGTGGACATTGAATCATTGGCATTAGCCGGTAAAATGGATGGCATACCGCTTAAATTCAGGACCCAAAAAGCGGGTCAATTGGATTTCGGCAGGGACAGATTGCATCTCCCTGACATTGATATCGAGTATGCCAACATTCGCATCAAGACACCGTTGACAGGTACTGATATAAGCACCGAAACAGCCGCTTATTCAGGCCAATTATCAATCAGCCCATTCAACGTTGCTGAATTTTTACAACAATTAGGAAGTGGTTTAGACAACAGTGCCGCTAATCAATTATCAGTGTCTGCAGACTGGTCTCAGCGAGGACAGGTGTTAACTTTAGACAACATAAAAGCCCGATTGGATGACAGCCATTTAAACGGTGCGCTGACGATGTCAAACCTGGACCGCATGGCCGGTGATTTCAAATTCAATCTGGATCAGATTAATCTTGACGATTATCTGCCTGCAGCAGAATCAGAAACGGCGTCACAAGACACGGGGAGTACGGTTGATTTTGGATATTTAGACGGTGAAATCAGTGTCGGTCAGTTAACAGTCATTGGCACCACCTTAAACAACATAAAACTGCATATGGTCACACGTGGTGACGAATTGGCCTTGAGACCACTGACAGCCGATTTTTATCAGGGATTGTTAAAAACTGAACTGACACTGGCGCCGAATAAAGTCGGCGATAAACTGGTGCTAAAACACAGTATGCAGGATATTCAGGCCGGTCCGCTATTAACCGATTTAATGGGCGAAGACCTTTTAAGTGGTCTGGGTCAATTACAGGCTGATATTCGTGTCGATCAACCTTTTGCCGCTGAACCTTTGCGTACCGCCAATGGTCATCTGTCCTATCATCTCAGTGATGGTGAAATAAAAGGCATTGACTTGGTGCAGATGACACAAAAGGCGCTGAGTTTATTGAATAAAACTGAGGCTGCAGAAGCCAATAAAGCGTTAGAAACCGAGTTTGGCTCGATGGCCTTAGAGGCCGATGTGGTCGATGGTGTGCTTAAGACCAGACAACTGGCCTTAAATTCACCTTATTTTGATTTAATCGGGGATGTGGAAGTGGATTTGGTGGAACAGTCCATCAAAGGCACCATACAGCCGATGTTGATCAATATACCACCGGGTGTTTTGGATGCGCGTTTCGAGCGTTTGCTTAATCACCGCATTCCGGTGAGTTTATCGGGTTCCATGCTGGCGCCCAGTTTTGGTGTTGATATTAAACAACTGTTGATTAACACCCAAAAAGAAAAAATTGACGCCAAAAAAGAAGAACTTAAACAGGATTTATTGGATTCTTTATTGGGTAAAGACAAAAAGCCAAAAGAAAAATCGGCTGAAACAAACGAACAGGCAGTGGATGACAATGGCGAGAATATAGCCGTCGATAACCCAGAAGAGACCACTGAGCGCGACGCGGAAGAAACGCCTAAAGAAGACAGTAAAGATCGGCTCAAACGGGAATTATTGGAAGGATTGTTTAAGAAAAGCAAAAAAGAACCTGCGGCTGATTCAGAGCCCGAACCGGAACCAGATCCTGAACCTAACCCGGACGGTGGTTAAACCAACGGCTCGGATAAGACAGTCTTAAAACACGGCGGCTTTAATACGCTCAATTTCATCCCGAATATCTGCGGCTTTTTCAAATTCCAGATCGGCGGCATGCTGTTTCATTTGCTTGTCCAGCTTTTGCAATAATTTGCTGACGTCTTTCACCTTATCCGGATTATAGCTTGTTCTATTGTCAGATACTTTCAACAATTCTTGTGGATGGCTTTGCTCGTAAACTGCTTGCAGATCGTGGATTTTACGTTTAACCGACTGCGGTGTGATATTGTGTTCCTGATTAAATTCAACCTGAATCGAGCGTCGGCGCTCAGTTTCATCGATGGCTTGTTGCATGGCACCGGTGACGGTATCGCCGTAAAGAATGGCACGGCCATTAACATGACGACTGGCGCGACCAATGGTTTGAATGAGCGAACTGGCAGAACGTAAAAAGCCTTGCTTGTCGGCATCCAAAATTGCCACCAAAGACACTTCAGGCATATCTAAACCTTCACGCAGCAGGTTTATACCTACCAACACATCAAACACGCCCTGGCGTAAATCCCGAATTATTTCCACCCGTTCAACGGTGGCGATTTCACTGTGCAAATAACGTACTTTAATACCTTGCTCGGCCAGGTATTCTGTAAGATCTTCGCTCATGCGTTTCGTTAAGGTGGTTACCAGAACGCGTTCATTGAGTTGCACCCGTTTATGGATTTCAGACAATAAATCATCCACCTGGGTGGCCACCGGACGCACTTCAATTTGCGGGTCAATCAAACCCGTTGGCCGCACAATCTGTTCCACAATTTGGGCCTGATGCTCGTCTTCGTATTTGCTCGGTGTGGCGGACACAAACACCATTCGCGGTGTACGTTCCTCCCACTCTTTAAATTTAAGCGGTCGATTATCTAAAGCACTGGGTAAACGAAAACCAAAATTGACCAGGCTTTCTTTTCGCGAGCGATCGCCCTTGAACATGGCGCCGATTTGCGGGATGGTGACATGGGACTCATCAATCACCAGCAATGAATCGGCCGGTAAGTAATCAAACAAGCAGGGTGGCGGATGACCCGGTGGTAAGCCGGTTAAATGCCGTGAGTAATTCTCAATCCCTGAGCAATAGCCTAATTCCTGCATCATTTCCAAATCATACAAGGTACGTTGCTCTAAACGCTGAGCTTCCACCAATTTATTCTGGTCATACAAGACCTTGAGACGTTCTTTTAATTCTATTTTGATGTTTTCAATGGCGTTCAAAACCCGCTCGCGCGGTGTTGCATAATGCGAGGTCGGGAAAATATTAATGTGCTGTTCACGACTGATGCTGTGGCCGGTGAGCGGATCGAAATATTGCAAAGAATCAATCTCATCATCAAACAACTCAATGCGTACCGCCTCACGTTCAGAATCCGCCGGAAACACGTCTATGACTTCACCGCGAACCCGAAAAGTACCGCGTTCCAATATTAAATCATTGCGGGTGTACTGCATGTCCGCCAGCCGTCGCAATAAGGTGCGTTGATCAATTCGCTCGCCCAAGGTTAAAGACACCAGCATTTGTAAATACGATTGCGGATCACCCAGACCATAAATGGCCGAGACCGTGGCGACGATAATGACATCTTTGCGTTCCATCAGGGCCTTGGTCGCCGATAAGCGCATTTGTTCAATGTATTCGTTGATGGACGCATCTTTTTCAATATACAAATCTGACGCCGGAATATAAGCCTCCGGCTGATAATAATCGTAGTAGGAAACGAAATATTCCACGGCATTATCGGGAAAAAATTCCTTAAACTCGGTGTACAACTGAGCCGCCAGTGTTTTGTTGTGTGCCATTACCATGGTGGTTTTCTGCACCTTTTGAATCATGTGCGCAATGGTAAA
>CAZWVE010000110.1:0-5783 GCA_964636925.1 uncultured Marinicella sp. | reverse complement strand
GCTTATTTTTGTTTGGGCGGTAACTCACGACCAAATTCTGGCGACTTCTTTGGGTTATTTTATTAACCCCTTGGTGAATGTGTTTTTGGGCCTGTTGTTTTTGGGTGAGCGTTTAAATAAATGGCAGACCATTAGCCTGATACTGGCTTGTGTGTCGACTGTCTTTCTGGGCATCTATTTAGGCCAAGCGCCGTGGGTGTCGCTGGCTTTGGCCTTATCCTTTGGCTTTTATGGTTTGGTTCGGAAACGGTTAGATGTCAGACCTTTGATCGGTTTATTTTGGGAAACCGCCATCTGGGCGCTACCATCCATTACCTATCTGCTGGTCATGCACCAACAGGCCGATCATACTTTTACCGGCTCCACCTGGTTGTTTTTAATCCTGGCGGGACTGGTGACGGTACTGCCGCTGATCGGCTTTAATTACGCAGCGAAAAAACTAACACTGGTGATTATTGGCTTTATGCAATACATCGCGCCGAGTATCAGTTTTATGATTGCGGTGTATTTATATGGTGAGGATTTCACCTTTGGCCATCGGGTGGCATTTGGCGGTATTTGGCTGGCTTTAATTCTCATCAGCTGGCGGCCTTTATATCAATTCTTACAACAACGCTCCAAGGCGCGTGCACTGGCAAAGCGTCACCATATTCAGTAAACTCATTGACTTAAAAAAACCTAAGGAGTCCACATGTCAGAACAACGCAAAAAAGTCACATTCGAGGGCAGCCAGGGTGAGTTGGTTGGATTACTGTCAACACCGAAGAATCCCAAAGCCTATGTTTTGTTTGCCCATTGCTTCACCTGTGGCAAGGATGTCAAGGCCGCCTCTTATATTTCCCGTGCGCTGGCAGATTTAAACTTTGCAGTACTGCGTTTTGATTTTACCGGTTTGGGCGGTTCGGATGGTGATTTTGCCAACACCAATTTCAGCTCCAATGTGGAAGACATTATTGCGGCCGCTAATTTTTTACGGGATGAATATCAGGCGCCGCAGGTGGTGATTGGCCATTCTTTTGGCGGCACCGCGGTGTTGAGTGCCGCTGAGCATTTACCGGAAGCCGAAGCGTTGGTCACCATTGCCGCGCCTGCGGAAGCCAATCACATTGCCCATTTAATTGAAAACAAAATCCCCGAGATTGAAGCTCAGGGTTCAGCTCAGGTTAAAATCAGCGGCCGGCCTTTTAATATTAAAAAGCAATTTATCGAGGACTGGCAAAAACATGGTACCGAACATATTGGTCGACTTAAAAAAGCCTTACTGGTGATGCACTCACCCACTGATACGGTGGTATCGATTGATGAAGCGGGTAAAATTTTTACCGCCGCCATGCACCCGAAAAGCTTTTTTAGCCTTGACGGCGCCGATCATTTATTATCCCGACAGGAAGATGTGGATTATGCCGCCGGTATTATCAGTGGCTTTGTGGCTAAGTTTATTGGCGAAACAGCCGCTAAACCCAAACCGACCACAGCTGTACAAGGCAATCAGGATTTATCGCCGGGTCAGGTTGAGGTTCGGGAAGACAATCACAAATTCACCTGCCGGGTGTCCACTAACAGCCACAGTTGGTTGGCGGATGAGCCGAAAAAAGTCGGCGGTGATGACCGCGGCCCGGATCCTTATGCGCATTTATTGGCGGCTTTGGGTGCCTGTACCGTGATGACCATGCGCATGTATGCCAACCGAAAAAAGTGGCCGCTTGAAGACAGCATCGTGACCTTACAACACAGCCGTGAACATGCTAAAGACTGTAAAGATTGTGATAACAAAACCGCTCAAATCGATGTCATTAAGCGGCAGATTAAAATCATCGGCGATGAATTAGATGACGAACAAAGAGCGCGCTTAATGGAAATCGCCGATCGCTGCCCGGTGCATCGGACTTTGCATAATAAGATCGATATTCGGTCGGAGGCGGTTTAAGTACTGATTGTAGAGCACATGAAAAGCTTCGCTTTTATATGCTGCGCATATTGGGTCTCCGGGTCGGTGCCCGAAGACGTCGCAAATTTTTAAATTTAAATTATTTACCGCGACGCATTCGGGCTTGACCCGGATGCCCAGTTCACGAAGTGAACAAAAGCGAAGCTTTTCTTCAAACCTTAATTAAACTGTTAACTCAACACTGCAACCAAAAAGTCACCGGGCCGTCATTAATCAGTGACACTTGCATATCAGCAGCAAATTCACCGGTGGCGATTTTGAGTTCGGTTTTTTTGGCCTGTTCACATAAATAATTAAACAATCGCTCACCTTCCGCCGGTGATGCACCGGATGAAAAACTTGGTCTGAGGCCTTTTTGGGTGTTGGCCACCAGGGTAAACTGCGATACCAGCAATAACTCACCCCCGATATCTTGTAAGGATAAATTCATTTTGCCATTAAAATCACTGAAAATCCGATAGCTAATGATTTTCCGCAATAAGGCATCGGCTTGTTGTTCGTTATCGTCTTTTTCAACGCCAATAAAAGCCAAGATACCCTGGCCAATTTGGCCAACCATTTCGCCGTTGACATCGACCCGGGCTTGTTTAACCCGTTGAATTAAAGCAATCATATCAGGTATTCCTCCACCAACGAATCCAGCGTATCGAGATAATCAGGTTCCGTGGGATCTAACCAAACAGCGTTGTCTTCTTTTCGTAACCAGGTGAGCTGTCGTTTCGCCAGTTGGCGGGTGGCAACGATACCTTTATAAACGAACTCTTCATAATCGGTGCCACCGTTGAGATGCTCAATGGCCTGACGGTAACCTACCGAACGCAAGGCCGGTAAATCAGCGTGATTACGTTTATCGGCCAGCAAAGCCTTCACCTCATCTAAAAAGCCCACATCCAGCATCTGCTTAAAACGCTGTTCAATGCGCGCATGCAACAAAGCGCGGTCAGCCGGCGAAATAATGATTTTTAACGGTTTTACGGCTAAACCTTGCTCACTGTCTTGCGCATAGAGCGCAGTCATGGTTTGGCCGGTGATTTCATAAACTTCCAGGGCACGGCTTAAGCGCTGGCTGTCATTGGCATGAATACGTTCGGCGCTTTCAGGGTCAATCTGCTGTAATCTCTCATGCAACATCGGCCATCCGTGTTGCGCCGCCTGTTGCGCAAGTTCTGCGCGAATGGTTTCATCGGCAGACGGTAATGACGACAAGCCCTGCTGTAAGGCCTTGTAATACAGCATGGTACCGCCGGCTAATAAGGGTATTCGTTGGTTATCCCAACTCTGCTGCATTAACTGACGTGCATCACGGCGAAAATCAGACGCCGAATAGGGCTGCCAGGGCTCACGAATATCGATCAGTGCATGGGGTGCGCGTTGAAGTGTTTTACTGTCGGGTTTCGCCGTACCAATATCCATGCCGCGATACACCAAAGCCGAATCCACTGAAATAATATCGGCCTGATGTTGCTCATGTAAACGAATGGCCGCGTCGGTTTTGCCGGCAGCGGTGGGGCCCATAAGAAAAATAGCCGGCTTGTTGTTGTCAGCAACCACCATTTATTGACCGCGTAAAAATAATTTATCCAATTGTTTCATATCCAATTGCGTCCAGGTTGGCCGGCCGTGATTACATTGGTCTGAACGCAAGGTGTTTTCCATATCACGTAACAAAGCATTCATTTCCATTAAGGTCAGTTGATGATTAGCTCGCACTGAACCATGACACGCCATGGTCGATAAAATCTCGTTGATGGCGGCTTCAATTTTTGTGCTGGAGCCCAAAGCCACCATTTCAGATAACACATCCTTTAATAACTCTTCGACATCGGCCTGCGCTAAAATCGCCGGCACTTTACGTACTGTTAAACTTTCCTCACCGGTAACACTGATCTCAAAACCCAACTGTACAAACCAATCGCCCTGCTCTTCCACCACCGCCACTTCACGGGCACTGACATTGATTTGAATGGGCACCAGCAGTTTTTGGTTTTTAAGCTGATCATCGGCAAAACGTTGTTTCATGCGCTCATATAAAATACGCTCATGGGCGGCATGCATATCCACAATAATCAGACCCTGCTTATTCTCTGCCAGAATAAAAACACCGTGAATCTGGGCTTTGGCATAACCAAGCGGCGGAATATCGTCATGCTGTTCACCTTCCGGCAGATTTTGGCCTGACTCGTTATACCTGTCATAAATCTGGACATTTTCTGCCATCGAACCGGTTGAAGCTCGGGCGGACATTTGTTGCAGATAATTGAGGCTATTTGAGGGGCTTGAGCCCCCAGGGCCATTGTGATAACCGCCACCAAAAGCCATGCGGTTTTGCACCGGTGCCGGTTGAAAAGATTGGCCGGATGATTCTGTGGCCCGGGTTTGTTCCTGCATTCGTGCCGGTGCCAGGGTTTGATGAATGGCACCAAAAATAAAATCATGCACCAATCGCGTATCGCGAAAACGGACTTCATGTTTAGTGGGATGGACATTGACATCCACCAATTCAGGATTAAGACTTAAATACAGCACAAAAGCAGGGTGACGACCGTGGAACAGGACATCCTGATAGGCCTGGCGGATGGCATGAGCCACCAGTTTATCCTTAATCACCCGGCCATTGATAAAAAAGAACTGCCGATCGGCACGGGCTCTATTCCAATTCGGCTTGGCTACCCAACCGGATATTTTCAAATCGCCCCGTTGATGTTCAATCTGCAAAGCCTGTTCAACAAAATCCTTACCGCACAGCTGACTGATACGCTGATTAATCAGGGGTTCAGCGTCACCGGCCTGCGCATGGCGTACAATTTGACCATTATGAGCCAAGCGAAAACCGACATCAAAGCGTGACAAACTCAATTGTTTAATGAGCTCATCAATGCGCAGGAACTCAGTACGATCGGTTTTTAAAAAGCGTCGTCTGGCCGGCGTGTTATAAAACAGATCGGTAACTTCTACCGTGGTTCCCGGCGGGTGAGACGCCGGTTCAGGACCGGTCACTTGACCGCCATCACTGCGAATAGAAAACGCCATATCCGCATCACAATGCCGGGATGTGATTTTAAAGCGACTGACTGAGGCAATACTCGGTAAAGCTTCGCCCCGAAAACCCAAAGAGTCCAAATGTTCTAAATCATACAAAGAACCAATTTTACTGGTGGCATGCCGCTCAATGGCTAAGGCTAAATCTTGTTGAGAAATACCTTGACCATTGTCGGTGATTTTAATGCTTTTTTTGCCGCCGGTTTGGACATCAATGGTGATCTGTGTGGCACCGGCGTCCAGGGCGTTTTCCACCAGTTCCTTGACCACCGAAGCCGGCCGCTCCACCACCTCGCCGGCGGCAATTTGGTCGATTAATTGATTGGGTAATTTATGAATGCTCATCGGGCTTATTTTAGCGGTTTTATGAATCAGTGTCCATCTTAACCACACTTCATCGGGTTAAATGATAGCCTGGATTTTCAAGAGGTTACTTTAACGTGGTGACGCCCGTGCCAAAGTGTTAAAATGGTGCGTTTTTTAGCCCACCGGAACCTTTAGAATGATTGGTCACATCCAGGAATTGATTGAAAATGCCTTAGAGCATTTAGTACAGCGCGAAGAAATTGAGTTAGAAACCACACCGGACATTCAAGTGGAACGCACCAGAAACCCCGAACATGGCGATTATGCTTCTAACATCGCCATGGTGATTCAAAAACAACTTAAAAAACCACCGCTTGAGATTGCCGAAAAGATTGTTAAGGCCATGAATGAATCCAAGCACATCAGTCATGTTGAGGCCGTCAAACCAGGTTTTATCAACTTTTCTCTGACAAAACAATGTCGTCTGCAG
>CAZWVE010000109.1:770-5785 GCA_964636925.1 uncultured Marinicella sp. | reverse complement strand
CGCATACGATTTTAAACCGGCACAAAAAAAGCAGTTTTTGAAAAAACTGACACAAGCAGAAGGCATGGAACGTTACCTGCATACCAAATACGTGGGTCAAAAACGGTTTTCATTAGAAGGCGGCGATGCCCTAATTCCACAAATGGATGCCTTAATCACCCATTTGGGCGACCATAAAGTCAAGGAAGTGGTCTTTGGTATGGCACACCGGGGCCGGTTGAATATGCTGATTAATATCTTAGGCAAATCACCGGCTGATCTGTTCGATGAATTTGAAGGCAGTGATGAGTCCCTGGACAACGTTAACTCCGGTGACGTGAAATACCACAAAGGCTACTCCTCAGATGTGCCCGGAAGTCAGGGGCCGGTACATTTGGCCATGGCTTTTAATCCATCGCATTTGGAAATCATTAATCCGGTGGTGTTGGGCTCAGTCAGAGCACGCCAGGTGAGACGTGATGATCAAAATAAAAATCAGGTGGTTCCGGTTCTTATTCATGGCGATGCTTCTTTTGAAGGACAGGGCGTGGTTATGGAACTGTTTAACATGGCCAAAGTGGACGGCTTTGATGTCGGCGGCACCATTCATGTGGTGGTCAATAATCAAATTGGCTTTACCACCACCCATGCACTCGATAAAAAAGGCGGCTTGTATTGTACGGAAGTGGCGAAAATGGTGCAGGCACCGATTTTTCATGTCAATGGCGATGATCCCGAAGCCGTTGTGTTTGCCACACAGGTGGCGGCCGACTATCGACAAGCCTTTGACATTGATGTGGTGATTGATTTGGTCTGTTACCGCAAACATGGTCACAATGAAGCGGACGAACCGGCAGCAACACAGCCAAAAATGTACAAAATCATTAAAAACCATCCCACCCCGCGTGAAATATACAGCAAAAAATTGATTGCCGATGGTGTTATTGATGAATCCTACGCAGAACAATTAATGAATGATTACCGTGACAGCCTGGATGATAAACAACATATTGTTGAATTTGCTGATGAAAATAATGATCAATATGCAGTGGACTGGACGCCCCATTTGAATGGTGACCTCAGAGAGCAGGTGGATACCACCATCAGTGAACAACAGTTTAAAAATTATGGCGAGATTATCACCGATTTACCTGACGACATCAAACCGCACCCACGGGTCAAAAATATTAACGATAACCGTATTAAAATGATGAACGGTGAGATGCCGATGGATTGGGGTTTTGCCGAAACCCTGGCTTATGCCAGTATTTTAGATGACGGCTATCAAATTCGTTTAGACGGCCAGGACTCACAACGTGGCACTTTCTTCCATCGGCATGCCGTGATTCATACCACCGATTCAGCGAAAAACTACACACCGCTGGAAAAGCTGGAAACAGATAAGAATAAAATAGACATTATTAATTCAGTCTTGTCTGAACTGGCGGTGGTCGGTTTTGAATATGGTTATGCCACCGCCGAACCCAATGCCCTGGTGATATGGGAGGCCCAATTTGGTGACTTTGCCAACGGCGCGCAAGTGGTTATTGACCAGTTTATCTCATCGGGCGAAGCCAAATGGGGACGTTTAAGTGGTTTGGTCATGTTTTTGCCTCATGGCTTTGAGGGCCAGGGACCGGAACATTCATCAGCCCGTTTGGAACGGTTTCTGCAATTATGCGCGGTCAATAATATGCAAGTCTGTATGCCATCAACACCGGCACAAACCTTTCATATGCTGAGACGGCAAATGTTGCGCAAAGCCCGTAAACCGCTGATTGTCATGACTCCAAAGAGTTTGCTGCGACATAAAGCCGCTGTATCCACCAAAGAACAACTGACCCGGGGTGGTTTCCAACTGGTTATTCCGGACCGACAGGTAACCAATAAAGACGTTAAACGCATTATTTTATGTTCCGGTAAGGTGTATTATGATTTAATGCAAGCCATTAAAGAACAATCAGTGAAGCATGTGGCGGTGGTTCGTATTGAACAGCTGTATCCCTTCCCCCGCCCCGAACTCAGTGCTGAGTTAGATAAGTTCACCAACGCCAAAGAAGTGATTTGGTGTCAGGAAGAACCCATAAATCAAGGTGCCTGGTTCCAAATCAGACATCATTTACAACATTGTGTGGACGATCGATTCCCATTACACTATGCCGGTCGCAAAGGGTCACCCTCACCGGCCGTGGGATCGTACCAGGTCCATGTCAAAGAACAAAACCAATTAATCGAAGATGCCATTCATGGAAACCATGGATCGGCCATAGACGCGGAGTAATGATAAAATGAGCATTGATGTTAAAGTACCGGTTTTACCCGAATCAGTAAGCGACGCCACCGTTGCCACCTGGCATAAAAAGCCCGGTGACAGCGTTCGTCGTGATGAGAATCTGGTTGATTTAGAAACCGATAAAGTGGTGTTAGAAGTCCCCTCACCGGTTGACGGTGTGCTGGAATCTATCCAGGTTGAAGAAGGCGATGTGGTGCAAGCCAGTGATGTTATTGCCGTGGTTAAGGAAGGTGAAGTCAAAGACACGCCTAAAACCGAAGAAAAATCATCGCAGTCTGATGCGACCAGCAAGTCTGATCAGGAGAAATCCGCAGAACAACAAAAACCGGCAACAAACGATGAAATTGACACCGGTTCTGCCGGTCCCGCTGCCCGTAAAATGATGCAAGAAGAACACATCGATGCGTCACAGGTTGAAGGCACCGGTCGTGGTGGCCGTATTACCAAACCCGATGTTATGAATGTGGCCAACACACCACTGGAAGAACGGGTACCCATGAGTCGTTTACGGGCAACCATTGCCGATCGTATGGTGGAAGCCCAATCCACAGCCGCGATGTTAACTTCATTTAATGAGGTCGACTTACAGGCTGTCATGGACATTCGTCAAAAATACAAAGATGAATTTCAGAAAAAGCACGGCATTAAACTGGGTTTGATGTCCTTTTTTGTGAAAGCAGCCACCGAAGCCTTAAAACAATTCCCGATTATCAATGCCTCTTTGGAAGACAAAGACATTGTTTATCATCGTCATCAAAATATCGGCATTGCCGTCGCCACTGAACGTGGTCTGGTGGTACCGGTGTTAAGAAATACCGCGGCCATGGGTCTGGCGGATATTGATGGTGCCATCCGCGACTATGCCGAAAAAGCCAACAGTGGCAAGTTGGGTATGGAAGATTTACAAGGCGGTACCTTTACCATCACCAATGGCGGTACCTTTGGTTCCTTAATGTCCACACCGATATTAAATATGCCACAAAGCGCTATTTTAGGCATGCACACCATTAAAGAACGTCCGGTGGTGGTCGAAGGCGAGATTGTGGTGCGGCCCATGATGTATCTGGCTCTGACCTACGATCACCGAATTATTGATGGTAAAGATGCGGTTCTGTTCCTGGTGGCCATTAAAGACATGCTGGAAGATCCGGCCAGAATGCTGCTTAACCTGTAAGCCAATAAATAGACAAGGAGACAATAATTATGAGTGATCAATATGACGTGGTTGTTATTGGCGGTGGTCCTGCCGGTTATGTGGCCGCCATTCGTGCTGCCCAGGGTGGCCTAAAAACCCTGTGCGTCGACCGCTTTAAAACCAAAGACGATGAATACGCCCTCGGTGGCACCTGTTTGAATGTCGGCTGTATTCCTTCCAAGGCCCTGCTCGACTCATCCAAACATTATGAACAAATGACCGGTCACTATGACGTTCACGGCATTTCTTTTAAAGATGCGGCCATCGATATTGGCACCATGATTGGCCGTAAAGATAAAATTGTGAAACAGTTAACCGGTGGCATTAAACAGTTGTTCAAAGCCAATAAGGTTAATTACATCGCCGGCAGTGGTCGCCTATTAAAAGACCGCCAAGTTGAAATCACCACCGATGAGGGTAAACAACAAGTCAGCGGCAAACACATTATCCTGGCCTCTGGTTCGGTACCGGTCTCCATTCCCAATGTGGAAGTGGACAATAAATACATCTTAGATAACACCGGTGGCCTCAATATAAATGAGGTTCCCAAAAAGTTTGGGGTTATTGGTGCCGGAGTTATTGGTCTTGAGATGGGCAGTGTCTGGCGCAGAGTTGGCGCTGAGGTCACCATTTTTGAAGCCATGGACACCTTTTTAGGTGCCTGCGATCAAGCCATTGCTAAAGTTGCAGCCCGTGAATTTAAAAAGCAAGGACTTGATATTCACTTATCGACCTTTGTTAAATCCGCCGAAGTGAAAAATAACCAAGTTGAAGTGGTCTATGAAAAAGGCGGTGAAAAACACACCGAAACTTTTGACAAATTACTGGTTGCTGTTGGTCGAAAAGCTGAAACTGAAGGCTTATTGAGTGATGATTGCGGTGTGAAATTAACCGATCGCGGTCAAATCGACGTTAATGATGAATGTCAGACCAATGTTGATAATGTCTGGGCCGTCGGTGATGCCGTACGAGGCCCGATGTTGGCCCACAAAAGTTCAGAAGAAGGTTCTGCCGTGGTGGAACGTATCTTGGGAGAGCATGGTCATGTTGATTTTAATACCATTCCTTGGGTTATTTACACTGAGCCGGAAATTGCCTGGGTCGGTCAAACCGAAGAGCAATTAAAAGAAGCCGGAATTGAGTACAAGGTCGGCACCTTTCCTTTTGCCGCCAATGGCCGCGCTTTGGCCATGAATGAACCCACCGGTATGGTTAAGTTACTGGCAGATAAAGAAACCGATGAACTGTTGGGCGCACATATTTTTGGTGCTGCCGCTTCTGAGTTGATTGCCGAATGCGTAGTCACCATGGAATTTAAAGGTTGTTCTGAAGATTTGGCACGTATTGTTCATGCCCACCCGACTTTATCTGAAGCGGTGTTTGAAGCTGCCATGAGTGTTGATAAACGCGCTGTACATAAAGCCAATTAATAAGAGAGACCTTTGCATAAATCATGACTCGAGTTAAAAAGTCTAAAATTCCACCACTCTACGTTAGAAAACTTGCTAATAACGGCGTATTAGACTGCGTTTCCTGCCTTGATTGGTG
>CAZWVE010000109.1:0-760 GCA_964636925.1 uncultured Marinicella sp. | reverse complement strand
AACGCGCTGTACATAAAGCCAATTAATTAGCCGTTTTATATGGACACTAAAAAGGCCGGTTTGAAAACCGGCCTTTTTTATTGCTTAACTTAAGTCCATTAATCTAAGGACAATGATGATTTAGTTTTGGTGCGTCTTTTACGTTCTTTATCACGGTAGTCTCGAACACAACCATCTTTATCATACATAACACAAGCCAAGTAATCTGTGGCTTCAATCAGTGCCGCTCGAATCGCTTTACCGGTTGGGGTTTTATTGTGACCACCTAATGTACCACCAAAACCACCGCGATAAACTCCGACATTCATACCACCACCTTTAGAACGACCTTCCACAGTGCGAACAAACTCAACTTCACCCGTGGTTGCATTAACTACCCGCAAATCAATGGCCAAATAGGCTTGTTGGCTTTTACCACCCAGAGAAATCCCTTTGAAGCTTAAGCCGCCACCGGTACCTTTGGTGTTTTCTTCATAGGCAGAAACTTTACCGGTGATTAAATATTGAGCTCCGGTGACTTTACCCATTTTCGCCGCTGTGGCCGGGTTAACCCGACCGGAGGCGCCTAAATCCTGTTCGCCCAGAACACTGTCCAGACGCTGTCTTTCAACAACCTTAAACGCGCCGGTTGAGGTTAGCTCATTGGCCAACATACCACCCAACTCATGTCCGACATCAGTACGCCACCAATGGGCCCGGGTGTCATTGGTGAAATCCAACACGGCCACCACGGGTCGATCTTTGGCGACCACTAAGCCAC
>CAZWVE010000108.1:0-5853 GCA_964636925.1 uncultured Marinicella sp. | reverse complement strand
CAGATGAGGGTGCTAACCATTGACTGTTATGTTCAGGCTCGTTCACGACTTCAGCTGCGGTGGCAAAAGCCGACCACATCATTGCCAGTAAAACCAAAATTATTCGAGAAGTCATGGGTGTTAACACGGAACAAAATACTAATCGCGGTCATTTTTCTATAAAATAGCTGAAATTGCAAACATTCAAACCGTTTTTTTAGTTCATTTATGAAAGCACTCATTCCTTATGTCCGTGATTGAGCCAGACAATCAGTCCGATAATCAGACCAACAAGCCGGGTACTGATCAGCGCTGGTTAATGGATTTGTCGCAACCGTTGGCGATTTTTACCGTGGTGGTCATTACCCAAATGGTGGTGCTTGTTTATTCGTTGAGTTTTTTGACTTTAACCCTGGCCTATCTTAATCAGCTCGCGGTGTTGAGTTTTATGGCTCAAATTTTAGCGGTGAGTTTGGTGTTATTGCTGATCTTATTTAGGACCCATTTAAATCGAATGTCGGCCATGACCGGTGTTGCATTGGTATTAATCTTGACCAGTGTCGTGACGACCTTATTCACCGGTTTTTTGTTGTGGGTTGATCGTGTTTTAATGTTTAATTATATCGAAGACGGTACCATGACCATTGTCAAAGTGTTGGTGGCTACGGTTTTGACCATGTTGTTATTATTGCGGTATTTTTATGTGCAGAACCAATGGCAGCAGCAAATCAAAGCGCTGGCAGAGGCACAGATGAACGCTTTTCAGGCCCGCATTAAACCCCATTTTTTATACAACTCTCTGAACTCCATTGCCGGCTTGATTGCCATTGATCCCAAAGCGGCGGAACAGGCCGTGATGGATCTGTCGGGTTTGTTCAGAAAAGCGTTTACCCAGCGCAAACAAAATATGACCAGTCTGGCTAAAGAATTGGCCTGGGTCAATCAATATCTGGCCATCGAAAAATTACGTCTCGCCGAACGACTGCAGTTTCGACAGCATGTGGATGACAGCCTGTTAAACCAACCGGTACCCTTGTTGACCATTCAGCCGCTGATTGAAAATGCCGTTATTCACGGAATTGCCCATTTAGCCAAAGGCGGCTGCATCGAATTGTCTATTCAGCGCCATCAACAGCAGATGCTCATTACGGTGCGTAATCCTTATGATGCCGGACGGGTTAAAAGTGGCAGCGGTACCGCTTTGGACAATATCAAAACCCGTTTATCATTACACTATGGTGAGCGAGGAAAACTATCAACCGATCAATCTGACGGTTGTTTTCAAGTTGAAGTGGTGATACCGTTGGAAAAAGTATGAATATTTTGATTGTTGATGATGAACCTCTGGCACGACGCCGTTTAGCCGGTTTATTGGCGCATTTAGGCAGTCATCAGATTAGTATGGCAGATCATGGTGAGCAGGCGCTTGAGAAGATGGCCGAACACTACCCTGATGTGGTTTTTATGGATATTGAAATGCCGGTTATGGATGGCATGCAAGCGGCTAAAAAAATCAGCCGGGAGTACCCACAAACAGCGATTGTGTTTTTAACCGCACATGAACAATTTGCCTTGCCTGCGTTTGAAGTTAAGGCAGTGGATTATTTATTAAAGCCGGTGTCCAGCGATCGGTTGCAGGAGACGCTGGAACGTATCGATGTTAATCAAAAGGAGTATATTCAGATTAAAGATGGGGGTCGTTTATTGCGGCTGCCGGTGACACAAATTGTGTGTTTTCATGCCGAAGACAAATATGTTACGGCCCATTTAAAGCACAATCACTATTTATTGGACCAAAGTTTAACGGAATTAGCCCATTGCTACCCACAATTTATTAGAATACACCGCAGCTGGCTGGTCAATATCCATTATTTACGAGGCATCGAGTGTGATGACAGACAATCTCAGGTTGCACTATTGAAGCACATTGATTTACGACCACCCATAAGTCGAAGACAATTACCGGACGTTAAAAAACACTTACAGACATGACTAAAAAAACCTTGACCATTGCCACCCGCGATTCTGCGTTGGCCTTGTGGCAGACCCGACATGTGGCTGCCGCCATAGAAGCACAAACTGATTATAAAACACAGCTTTTACCCATGACCACAGAAGGTGACCGCCGATTGGAAGTGACCTTGAGCAAGTTAGGTGGTAAGGGGCTGTTTTTAAAAGAATTGGAACAGTCCATGTTAGCCGGTGAAGCCGATATTGCGGTGCATTCAATGAAAGATGTGCCGGCTGCTATGCCGAAGGCGTTTCAGATTTGTGCGGTGTTAGAACGCGCCGATGCCAGTGATGCTTTTGTGTCCAATCATTTTAAATCCTTGCAGGAAATACCTGATGGAGCTGTTGTCGGTACCTCCAGTTTACGTCGTCAGGCACAGCTCTTGGCTGTGCGTCCCGACTTACAGGTCAAACCGCTGCGTGGTAATGTTAATTCCCGTCTCCAGAAACTCGACGACGGTCACTATGTTGCCATTATTCTGGCTTCAGCGGGTTTAATACGACTTGGCTTTGAGGATCGTATTGCCTCAAGTTTAAACGCACCGCAGTGGCTGCCGGCGGTGTCACAGGGTGCCATTGGGATCGAATGTTTAGCGGATAATCGTGAATTAGCCGAGAACTTAGCAGTGCTCAGCCATGCGGATACACAGTTATGCATTCGCGCTGAACGGGCCTTAAATTTAACCCTGGAAGGTTCTTGTTCTGTGGCCATCGGCGCTTATGCCGAGGCTCTGGCAGATCACAGTATTCACCTCAAAGCCGCGGTCTTTAGTCCGGATGGTGAGCAGGTGTTAACAGCCCAACAACAAGGCTATGATCCTGAATCATTAGGGCAGGTTGTGGCAGAAGATTTATTGTCACAAGGTGCGAGAGAAATCCTGGCATTAAGTGAACAGGTATGAATACTGTTGTTATCACACGACCGCAACACCGTATCGAACAAGCCCGTAAGGCCTATCAACAGGCCGGTTTTAAGACCCTGGCAATGCCGTGTTTTGCGATTCAGACCAACACCGAAGTCACGCCACAACAACTGGCACTGGCCGAACGGTCAGAACTTTTATTAATCTTTAACAGCAATGCCATTAAACATTTACTGTTATTAAAACCCGATTTTACGCTGTCAGAAAAGACCCGGGTGATGGGCGTCGGTGAAGGTGTTGCCGATTATTGGCGAGATCATTTCGATCAGCCGATATTAACACCGGCTTCCCAGGATTCTGCCGGTATGATGGCCTTACTGGATCATCATGAGCCCGAAAGTCTGGTTATTTTAACAGCCGCCGGCGGATTGGATTTGGTGCGCCGCTATTGCATCCAACATCAAATTCATTATCAGCAAATCAACACCTACCAACGACTGCCTTTAGCACTTGATTTTCAGCCCTTGTCGACCTGTCTCCATCAGCAACCGATACTGACAGCCACCAGTGGTTTAATATTAGAGCACTTTTGGCAACAATGTCCTGATGATCTGAAGGCTGAGGTGTTGTGCTTACCTTTGATCAGTGGTGCCGATCGCATCACCGGAATCGCGGCAGATTTGGGGTTTAAAGAAATTTACACCGCTGACAGCCCTTCAAACAGCGACATGATTAAAACGCTACAAAAAATCTAACGGACGGGCCCGCTGCCAACGGGCCTGGGTGATTTGATAATCACCGCTGTGTTTTTCAAAAGTGACGGTCAATGTCATTAAATCAGCATTAATCCGGGCCAGTTCTTCTAAACTAAATTCAGTGGCGGCCATAGCCACTGCCAAATGTACCTGTGCACTGGTATCACCTTCATTAAGCCATTCAATACTTTTCAGTTGCGGGTGAATATGCACAGAGCTGCGTTGCATCAGGCGAATACGCAGCATTCGCTCAATATCTTTTTTACCCCAGCCGCGTTCGGTTTCAACGGCATCGCTGATGTGTGCCATGAAATCATCCACATGCCGTTGTTCCAGCGCGGCTTCCATGGTTTTGATAAGATCAATGATGTGTTCATTTTTATCAACGGGTTCCTGGGCGCAACTGACCAATAGCAGCGACAGCAGTAGCACTGAAAAGGTGGTTTTGATAGATTCAACTGTGAACTTGACCATAAAATTGATTTAAAATTGATGGGGTCCATTGTATCATGAGCTGCAATCACCTTAACCTCGTGTTTGGAGAACCCTATGCGTTTACATGTGTTGCTAATAACACTGATTTTAAGCGGGCTTGCCGTGGCGCAATCGCCGTCGAACCCGGCAGAAGATCACGTGCAAAACAAAACCCAACAGTCTGATTCAAAAGTGCTTTTAGATCATATCAAAGCCGACAAACCCGAGTCCAATCAGGTTAAGGTTATCATTAAAAAAGACCAAATTGTCGAAGAATACCGACATAAAGGCGAGCTTGTTGTGGTCAAAGTTATTCCCGCAGACGGTATTCCCTATTACATCGACCCACAAGTCAGGAATAAACGCACCGGTGCACACAGCGATCTTATCAACAGTGGCGTTGAGCCCGTTTATTGGGTGATTAAACGGTTTTAAGCATGACGGTTCGACAAAAATTTCTGGTATTGCTGGCGGTGATACCGTCGTTAACGGTGTTGTGGGCTCAGTTTTGGCCAGGTGCCTGGTGGCTGTTTCTGATATGGGTGCCTTTGGCAATAATTGGTTTGTGGGATATGTTCCAGACCAAACAAACGTTGCGTCGTTTATACCCGGTGATTGGTCACTTTCGTTATCTGTTGGAATCATTTCGCACTGAAATCCAGCAGTACTTTATCGAAACGGATTTAAGCGGTACCCCGGTTAACAGAGAACACCGGGCATTGGTTTACCAACGTGCCAAAGGTGAGCGTGACACACGACCGTTTGGCACCATTAAAGATGTCAATGGTGAAGGCTATGAATGGATGAACCATTCCGTGTCACCGGCGAAAATAAAATATTATCATCCACGTGTGTCTATCGGTGGTAAAGATTGCAAACAGCCGTACCAGGCATCGTTGCTGAATATTTCGGCCATGAGTTACGGTTCCCTGGGTCATAATGCCATTGAAGCCCTGAATTTAGGTGCTAAGCGCGGTGGCTTTGCGCATAACACCGGCGAAGGCGGTATTAGCCCCTATCACATGAAACACGGTGGTGATTTAACCATGCAATTTGGCTCGGGCTACTTTGGTTGTCGAGATAAGGATGGTCATTTTGATGATGAATTGTTTGCCAAGAAAGCCGGCAGCGATCAGGTTAAAATGATTGAAATAAAACTCTCACAAGGTGCCAAACCCGGCCATGGTGGTGTATTACCGGGCAGTAAGGTTACTCCGGAAATTGCTGCCATTCGTCATGTTGAGGCCTATAAAACGGTGGAATCACCGGCCAGTCACAGTGCCTTTAGCACGCCGATTGAATTATTGAAATTTGTCGCCAAAGTACGCGATTTGTCGGGCGGCAAACCGGTTGGTTTTAAATTGTGTTTAGGTAAAAAATACGAATTTTTGGCCTTGTGTAAAGCCATGCTCGAAACCAACATCATGCCTGATTTCATTACCATTGACGGCAGTGAAGGTGGCACCGGTGCGGCGCCGATTGAATTGACTAATTCTGTCGGCACGCCGCTGCGGGATGCACTGGTGTATGTTAATAATGCCTTGATTGGTACCGGCCTCAGACCACACGTGAAAATTATCGTGGCAGGCAAAATTATTTCCGCTTTCCACATGATTAAGGCTCTGGCACTGGGAGCTGATACGGTTAATTCTGCCCGTGGTATGATGTTCGCTTTGGGCTGTATTCAAGCACGGGTGTGCGATACCGGCCATTGCCCAACGGGCATTACCACGCAAGATCCGGCCAGAAATAAAGGTCTGGTGGTTGAGAAT
>CAZWVE010000107.1:0-5873 GCA_964636925.1 uncultured Marinicella sp. | reverse complement strand
ACCAATGGTTCGATTGTTTTTAAAGTGATGAATGACTAAACCGCCAAAGACGGTCATTAAGACCCTTGATTATCGACCACCATTAATCAAGTTGGCAGCAGCAGATAAGCAGTTTTTCCCCGGCTTGCTGGAAAGTCAGGCGGGCGTCGGCGACAATGCCCGCTATGATATTTTGTTCGCTGCGCCGCAGCAGCGTTGCCTGGCCACTGATTCGGGCACATTCCATGAATTATTGACAATTATTGATGCAAAACCGGGCCAGTCAGCCACAGACTTGCCTTTTGAACAGGGTTGGTTGGTCTATTTCTCCTACGAAGCCGTGACGTGCTGGCAAAGTAAATTAATACCACCTGATAATAAACAGGTGTTGGCGGCGGCCATTTGGTGTGCCGGTTCAGTGGTGTTTGATCGATTCACAGGCAAGACCTTTCTGTGTGGGGATTCTCAAACTGTGATTGATGACCTTGAACAGCGAATTACGGATTTACCTGAGAACACCTTAACATACAATTATTTTCAATTTCAGCAGGTGGAATCAGCAGCTCTTTTTCAGCAAGGTATTGAGACCTGTCAACGTTATATTCGACATGGCGATATTTACCAGGCCAATTTATCACGTCGTTGGCATTATCACAGTGTTGAAGATAACCCTTGTGCGGCCAGTCTTTTTTCGCGTTTAAAGCAGGCTAATCCGGCTCCATTCGCAGCCCTGTTTCAATGTCATGACTGGGCCATCATCAGCTCCTCACCGGAACGCCTGTTCCAGGTCAGAAATGGTCTGGTGAGTACCCGACCGATTGCCGGTACTCATCCACGGGGACAAAATGCTGACGCCGATCAACGACAAATACAGCGTCTTATTTCAGATCATAAAGAACAAGCAGAGCATATTATGCTGGTTGATCTGGAGCGCAATGACATCGGTCAGGTCAGTGTCACAGGCACGGTTGAAGTGAATGAACTGATGGTGGTGGAAACGTATGCCCATGTGCATCATATCGTGTCTAATATTCAAGGTCGATTACGGCCTGATGCGATGATGTCTGATATTTTTAAAGCGTTATTCCCCGGTGGCACCATCACCGGCTGTCCGAAAATACGCTGTATGCAAATCATCGCAGAAATTGAACAGCGTCCGCGGGGCGCTTATACCGGCAGTATCGGTTATATTAATCATCAGGGGCAAGCTGATTTTAATATTTTGATTCGCACTTTATATTTACAGGACCGTGCATTACAATTCAATGCCGGTGCCGGTATTGTGCATGATTCGGATTCCATCAAAGAAACGGAAGAAACCGAGCATAAGGCACAAGGATTAATCCAGGCATTGGCGCCATGATTTTAGCCGCTTCTTTTGATACCCGTGATAACCGCTTTTGGGAAAATCGTGGCTTAATGTACGGTGACGGGGTTTTTGAAACCATGCGTTGCAGTCATCATTCAGTGCCTTTATGGCCCTGGCATCGACAACGATTAGAGCAGTCATTAACTTTTCTAAAGATGGATCCGCCTGATTTTGATGCCATCATGGCATGTATTCAAAATCGAACGAGTCCGTCACAGGTGATCCTGCGCCTGACGGTCTTTCGGCAGCACAGTAAACGTGGTTATCAACCGGACAGCCGTGATTGCCACTGGTTAATCAGTCAGTTCACTTATCAAGACCGGCAGCAACCACAAATTTTAGGCATCGCCAGGCAAAGGTTGACACCCCAGCCTTTGCTTAATGACCTGAAACATTTAAATCGATTACCGCAGGTATTAATTGCCGGGGAATTGACGACCCAGGATGTTGATGATCTGGTGGTACTGAATGAAGATAATCAAGTCATTGAAACCACCTGTCAGAATTTAGTTGTTGTTGATCATCAGAATATCTATACCCCCGACAGGCACGCTTGTGGTGTCGCCGGTGTGGCGTTAACCTGGTTAACACAACAACTGCCCATACAAACAAAGACCATGACATTGGCTGATATCAAAAATGCGCAATCCCTGTTGACAGCCAACGCGGTGCATGGTTTTCGACCGGTTAAAGCCATTAAATCTCTGTGCGATTACCAGATAAATAATCCAATCTGCGATAGAATAAGCGACCTGTGGCAACAACTGATTGATTAAACCGGCATGAAATCTATTTTAGTGAAACTATTGTTTGTACTGGGGTTGGCAACATTGCTGCTGATGGCTGTTATCTACTACCGGTATGAGCAGTTTCTTCATACCCCGGTATTTACCACAGACGAAACCAGACTGGAGGTTGCCCCGGGTAGTTATTATGGTCAGCTCATCAATCAAATTAAAGAAAAAAGCGGTCATGGTGAGCGCTGGCAGTGGCAATTTCTGGGACGTTGGCACGATTATCAAAGCCAAATAAAAAGTGGCGAATATGTCTTCACTGCTGAAGACACACCGCGCAGCCTTTTGGATGCCATTGCCGCTAATCGCGTTATTACCTATGCCTGGACCCTTGTTGAGGGTCAAACCTGGCAACAAGTGCAGCAGCAATTGGCAAAATTAAATGTCCAAAATCGACTGCTAAGAGATAAGTCCGAAGCTGAAATAATGGCGCTATTAGACATTGATGCGCCATCCATGGAAGGGCAGTTATTACCAGAAACCTATCATTACACACGTGCAGATTCTGATGTCATGCTGTTACAAAGAGCGCATAAAGACTTACAGACAGTGCTGCAACAAGCCTGGCAGGAACGACAGCCCGATTTGGCTTTAAAAAACCCTTATGAACTGTTGATTTTGGCTTCAATTATTGAAAAAGAAACAGCCGTCCCTGAGGAAAGAAACATCATTTCAGGTGTCTTCAATCGGCGTTTGCTGAACAAGATGCGCTTACAAACAGATCCCACCGTTATTTATGGTGTCGGACAAGCCTATGATGGTGACATTACCTATGAGCATTTGCGTACAGACACACCGTACAATACCTACACCCGCCATGGTCTGCCGCCGACTCCCATTGCCATGGCCGGTGCCGAGTCTATTTATGCCGCAGGACAACCCAATGATGGCCGGGAATTATATTTTGTGGCCAGTGGTCAAGGTGGTCATGTATTCAGTGAAACCTATCAGCAGCATCAACAGGCTGTTAACAACTACTTAAAGGCGCAACATGACAGATAAGGCCCGATTTATTACTCTGGAAGGTTCGGAAGGCGCCGGTAAAACCACCGCATTAGCCACCGTTAAAAACCAATTGGAACAGTGGCAGGTGCCTTTTATTGTCACCCGGGAACCCGGTGGTGAAGTCACCGCTGAATTGATTCGTGATATTCTGTTACAGGCCGAACACCTTGAGCCGATAACTGAACTGTTGCTGATGTTTGCGGCGCGCAATGAACATGTTAAAAATGTTATTGTGCCCAGTTTAAAGCAGGGCACCTGGGTTGTTTCTGATCGTTTTGTTGATGCCAGTTATGCTTATCAGGGCTTTGGTCGGGGTATTGATTTGGATTTTATTCGGCAATTGGAACAACGAACGGTGGGTGATTGTCAGCCGGATCTGACTCTATGGCTGGATGTGACGCCGGAGGTTGGTCTGCAAAGAGCGGCTGCGCGTTCAGAAAAAGATCGCATAGAGCAGGAGAACCACGCGTTCTTTCAACGGATTCAAAACGGCTACCGTGATTGTCAAGCCCGTTATCCAGAGCGTATAAAAACCATCGATGCCAATCAATCCGTTAACGCCGTACAGGAACAGATTATTGACGTCATGCAAGCCGTTGAAGATTGGGTGAAATCATGATGTATCCCTGGCTAGTGCCGGTTTTGGATCAATGGCACCAGCAATTGGCTGTCGGCCGTCAGCCCCAAGCCATGATTATTGAAGGTAATCCCGGTATTGGTAAATCAGTCCTCACCAAAGCCATTGTTGCTGAATTGTTATGTCGTCAAGCCAAGCCAGAACCCTGTGGTACATGTCAAAGTTGTCGAATTTTTCGCTCAGGACAGCACCCTGATTTATTCACGGTTGTCTCTGAAAAAGACCTTATTAAAGTGGCCGCGATTCGCTCTTTGGTGCAGTTTTTTACGGCCACTGCACACAGTGCCCGACATAAAGTGGCTGTTATTGAACATGCTCACAGCATGAACACAGCCGCAGCCAATGCCTTGTTAAAGGTTCTGGAAGAACCGCCGGCCGGTAGTTTATTAATACTTCAGACTGATCGCATGCATCAGTTGCTGCCCACCATTCGTTCGCGATGCGTGCACCTTAAATTGTATTGCAAGACTGATCAATACCCCCGGGTGAAACAATGGCTGCATCAGCATCACGAACAGATAACTTCTGAACAGCTGGAGAAATTGTGGGTGCTGAGTCCGGGTTTACCGCTACAGATTAGTGCCATGATCGAACAGGATGTCTTGACACAGTTGCACAATCATCTGAACCAGATGCTTGATTATTTTACCGGGCGACAATCCCTGGTTAGTGTTTCACAGTATTGTGAACAACATGTTGACGCTGAGCAGTGGTTATTAATACACGCTATTTTACTGCACTGGTTAAAAGTTGATGATGCCAATGAGCAGGGCACACTTTGTTGGTCGCATGAATTATATCGATGGCTGTTTAAACAAGCCGGGGGCAACATGTTGGTACTAAAATTATGCCGATTAATTAATATAATTATGGTAAACTTTAATAACCAGACTAAAACGCGTTTGTTGATTGAATCGATGTTGGTGCAAACCAAACAGAACGCGATGAACATAATCAATGACAAAGACAGGGGTTAACAAGTATGGCATTTTCAGCCGGAATGGCCAAAAAAGGCATATTGTCACTAAATATCCAGGGTGCAGCGCAATTACATCAACACTACATGCCGTTCATAGAAAATGGCGGATTGTTTGTTAAAACCAGCAAGAACTACCAAATGGGTGATGAGGTTTTTTTGATTTTAACATTGGATGACGATGAACGCATGCCGGTCACGGGCAAGGTGGTCTGGATGACTCCGAAAGGTGCTCAAGGCTCACGGGTACAGGGTATCGGCGTTCAGTTTAATGATAATAGCGACATGGATGAAATAAAAACCAAAATACACAGCATATTAGCGCCTTATAACGGCCAAGATATCGCCACGTTAACCTTGTGAAGACCTATGCGTGATCTGTTAAACGGTCATGAACTCTCCCACCTTGAAGAAGAAATTCGTCAAACTGATCAAATTCTATACGTCCAGAAAAACGATATCACAGGTCTTAATAACAGCCTCAAAGCGATCACCCTGAAAACCGGATGGGCATTGTATGTTTGGGAAAATGGTCGTGGTTTAATCAACATAAAAAGTTCAGAGCCGCCTCCGCCACGTACTGAACTGCTCAAAGATGCGGTTAAATTCGCCCTGGCGCGTAAGCATTTTTCCGTGTTTGTGTTTCCGGTTATTGATAAGGACAGTTGGTTACAGTGCAAAATGTATTTCAACGACAACAGTCCGGAGTCAAC
This sequence comes from uncultured Marinicella sp., assembly GCA_964636925.1. Classification (GTDB taxonomy): domain Bacteria; phylum Pseudomonadota; class Gammaproteobacteria; order Xanthomonadales; family Marinicellaceae; genus Marinicella. The sequence goes on along the minus strand of CAZWVE010000107.1, from coordinate 400 downwards.
CCAGCCGGTCAAATTTTTATTTATCCTTCCCCGGGATCAAAGTCATGCATTTTTTAAAGAAAAAGCGTATCAGGTGTCTTTCAACACCGGTCTTGATGGCAATTTTGTGCTCCGGGATGGCCGTTGGGTGAGTGCTGATGAACTTAACTAAACAACATGTCATTATTGCCTGTTCCAATAAACAAGATCGTCTTAAATTTTTTAATTTTTTTGATGCCCTCAATGTAAAAAAAATACTGACAGCCAGCCATTTGGCACAGCTCAAGGAGTTGTTGCATGATGATTCTATGACGGTTGGAGTGTTGGCTGTTGAAGTGTCAGCACAATGGATTAAAAGCACCCAACAATTAGCACAAATGCGCCATGATTATCCGCATCTCACCATCATCGGATTGGTGGG
>CAZWVE010000106.1:0-5968 GCA_964636925.1 uncultured Marinicella sp. | reverse complement strand
CTGCATGCATGTGTGCGCGACTGTGTTCACAAATCCAGCGGATATTGTCTTTCGAACGGTCATTATCCTGACGGCGCTGTATAAGTTTTTGTACTATGGGATCAAAGGTTTGTACGCCCACTTCAAACTGTAGACTGTGTGGCGGGAATTTCAGAATAACGTCTTTGAGTTTATCCGGTAAACGATCGGGAATCACCTCAAAATGTACCGTCAAATCATCATCCATACGTGCTAAAAAGAATTCCATAATGGCCACTGCATCGGCGATTTTTAAATTAAAGGTACGATCAATAAACATAAAGTTTCGCGCGCCTTGTTGATACAACCGATCCATTTCCGCCAAAAAACGATCGAGAGTAAAGGCTTTGGCGGTGATGTCTAAGGCCGACAAGCAAAACTGGCATTTAAAGGGACAACCACGCGAGGCCTCCACATAAATGATGCGGTTTTTCAAATCTTCTTCGCTGTACCAATCATAGGGCATAATCAGTTGCTCTAAGGGTACGGATTCGCCCTGAATTACTGATTGGGCCGGTTTTTGCTTATTGAGCAGCTGCTCACAGAGCTTTTGAAAACTACGCTCACCCGGCCCTTTAATGACATAATCAGCCCAGGACACCACCATCGGTTGATCGGGGACATGGCTGACTTCGGGGCCACCCAACACCACGGTGATGTCCGGCTGAGCCGTTTTTAACAGCTGCACCACTTCATTGGTTTCGGTGACATTCCAGATATACACACTGAAACCGACAATTCTGGCACCGCTTTGGATGATTTTTTCAACCATATCAATCGGCCGGTCATGAATGGTGAATTCCAGTAATTGTGCCTGTGACTGTAGCTCGCCCAAATTGGCCATCAGATAACGCAAACCAAAGGCCGCATGGATGTATTTACTGTTCAAAGTGGTCAGTAAAATATCCGGAGTGGCAGTTTGAGTTTTTAGCACGGTGTTCATGGTCTGCTATTGATACTTCTTTATAAAGGGTATCACATGAGAAAGCACCTGTTCGGGTCTTTCGATGGGTAATAAATGGCTGCTATTTGGAATTTCGACGAGCTGATGATTGTTGTTACTGTGCCAACGCTGCCAAAAAGCCGCCGGAATGGTGTCCGTTTCGGCACCCCGTAAGGCTAGCACCGGCATGGTGCTTTGTAATAACTGTTTTCTAAACGGCGTCACCGTTTGATAAATATGAGCTTCCCAGTGTTTATCAAAAACCAATTGAAATGTGCCACTGTCATCGGCTTTCACCCCGGCGTTTATAAACTGCCAAAGCTGCTCATCACTGACCCGCTTAAAAGCCCGGGTACGGCGATGAAAATCAAAGGCAGCTTGCAAACTTGGCCATTGATTCGGTCGATTCAGGGTTTTTTTAATCATTGGCACTTGATGGCGAATAAATCTCGGTAAAATTCGATTCAACCAACAAAAACCCCGACTAAACACCACCGGCTCAATCATCACCAGGGCTTTCAATAAATCCGGTCGCTTGGTGGCGGCTAAAAAAGCCGACACCGCACCCATGGAATGGCCCACCGCCATGACATTGGACATTTTTTCTTGTTCAAAAAAACCAATGACATCATCGGCAAAATCATGCCAGGAGGTGACTGAATCAGGCGCCGGCGGATGTGGCCATAAGGGCCGTTGCAAGTAACTAATCACCGGCGCATGTTGTCGCAAGCCATCAACAATGGCCTGGTAACTGGCCGGTGGATAGGCATTGGCATGGGCAAAGTAAATCGCCGCTCTGTTGTTGTGCGCGCGATCTTTGGCCGGCCAGAACTGAAATGGGTATTGTGACATTTTTTGAGTTATCTTTTATTCAACCTATCGGCCCATTACAAGCCATATGGTGAATCATTGGTTTATCAGTGACCGCAGATTATCGCATATTTGCCAAGAAATGACCTAACAGCTGATCGATTGACAACGTATAATTGGCTTTTGCCCATCGTTTCACAATATGGCTCAAGCTGAACAACAATCGAAGACCCCTGAAAAGGCCGCCCTGTCCCAGTTAAAACTGGTGCTGCCTTTATTACGACCTTATAAAAAAGCCATTCTCACTGCGCTGTTGTTTCTGATTTTAGGTGCGTCGGCGAATCTGGCGATTCCGGTGGCCTTTAAATTGATGATTGATTTGGGATTTTCCGCTGAAAACCAGGACCGTTTAAGCCAATACTTTATTTTGGTGTTCGCAGTCTCAATTGCCATGATCATCTTCACTTCTTTGCGCTATTATTGGGTCAGTTGGATTGGCCAACGGGTGGTGACGGATTTACGCAAGCAGGTCTATGGTAAAGTCATTGGCCAGTCGGCAGAATTCTTTGAAACCACCAAAACGGGTGAAATTTTATCGCGCATTAACACCGACACCACCCTGGTGGAAACGGTGGTCGGTAGTACATTTTCCATTGCTTTGCGGTCTTTTGTCACCTTTATCGGTGCGGTGTTAATGATGATTGTATCCAGTCCAAAACTTGCCATGTACATCGGTTTTCTCATTCCGGTGGTGGTGATTCCACTGGTGATAACCGGTCGCCGTATTCAAAAACTCTCCCGCATTGAGCAAGACCGCATCGCAGATTCTTCGGCATTGGCCACAGAAACCATTAACGCCATTCATACGGTCCAGGCTTACGGGCAGGAATCCCGGGAATGTGAGCGTTTTTTCGTGGCGGTTAACCGTGCTTTTACCGCCGCCGTCAACTCCATTCGCATGACAACGATACTAACGGTTTTGGTAGGCGCTGTGGTGTTTGGCGGTATCGTTTTGGTGTTGTGGCTCGGTGCCAAAGATGTCATCAGTGGCAGCATGACCGCCGGCACCTTAAGTCAGTTTGTGATGTATGCGGTGATGGCCGCCACATCCACCGGTGCCCTGACCACGGTGTGGAGTGAGTTGAAAAAAGCCGCCGGGGCTTTGGAGCGTATCGTGGAACTCATGCACACCGAAAACCCGATTCAATCACCGGCTGAACCCAAACGTTTTCAAGCCACGGTACTGGGCCATTTGCTGTTCGACCAGGTCACCTTTGCGTATCCCAGCCGGCCCGATAAGCCAGTACTTAAAGACATTTCATTTGAAATTATTCCCGGGCAGACGGTGGCGGTGGTGGGTCCATCGGGTGCCGGAAAATCCACTTTATTTCAGTTATTGATGCGCTTTTATGAGCCGCAACAGGGTGATATTTGTATAGATGGCGTGAATATCAATCAATACGACTTACATGATTTAAGGCGACAATTTGCCCTGGTGGCGCAGGATGCCACGATGTTCTCAACATCGGCGGCAGAAAACATCGCCTACGGTCGACCCGATGCCGACATGACCATTATTCAAAAAGCCGCCAAAGCGGCTCATGCCAATATTTTTATCGAGGCCCTGGAAGATCACTATGAGACATTTTTAGGTGAACGCGGGGTGCGTTTATCCGGTGGCCAGGCACAACGATTGTCGATTGCGCGTGCCATTATGACCGATCCGCCGGTGTTGTTATTGGACGAGGCCACCAGTGCCCTGGATGCCGAAAGTGAGCAAATGGTGCAACAAGCACTCACAAAACTGATGCAAAATCGCACCACTTTAGTGATTGCCCATCGCCTGGCCACCATAAAAAAAGCAGACAAAATTCTGGTCATGGATGAGGGTGAATTGGTCGCGTCCGGAACCCATCAGGAATTGCTCAACAATAATCCGCTGTATGCACGCCTGGCGAAATTACAGTTTATTCACAGCGAAGCCGAAGCTGACAACGCCGGCTGAACCTGATTTTTGCCAGCGGTTTTGGCGCGGTACATGGCGTCATCGGCGCGTTTTAAAAGGACTTCAAAACTGGCTGCCGGTGGCTGATTCACCGCCACCCCCAGACTGACGGTGGTTTGAATTTGTACCTGATCGGTCATAATCTGTTTGACAGCCACCTGGGTGCGAATTTTTTCGGCAATGGCATGGGCGCGGCCTTTGTTAACACCCGGTAACAATAATAAAAACTCTTCACCACCAATGCGACCCAATAACTGGCCGTCACTGAGCCCTGAACGCATACTGTTAACCACTTGCTTGATAACCACATCACCAATGGCATGGCCATACTCATCGTTAATGGGTTTAAAGTCATCAATATCAATAATGATAATAGAAAAATCGTCTCCTTTTTGCTGGCATTGCTGCATTAAACGGCGACCTTCTTTAATAATATGGCGCCGGTTGGCAATGTGGGTCAGATAGTCAGTTTGTGCCCGGGTTTGGTGGTGTTTTTTGCTGCGGTATAAAAACCAGGCGGTAATGACGGCCACGACGGCGAATAAACCGACCACCACCGCCGTTAATTGATTAATGCGGGCTTGTTTTTGCTGTTGCTCAAGTTCCAGTTCTTTAATGGCCAGTTGTTGCTGCGAAGCCTGGTTTTGTAAGGCATCAATGGTTTCACCAAAACTGAGGGATTGTAAAGCCACAGCATTTTTGACAAACGCACGGTTATTGGCGTGTGCTTCATCTAAAATTTGCCAGAATTTTTGCAGGGCTTGTGGGTACTTTTGTTGTGAAAAAAGTTTTATGACCTCGGTTTCTTGAAGACTATCAACGGTATTGGCACCCTTGCTGTCGGCCAGATAGTTTTCAGTGGTTTCAAAAGCCTGATCATATTGCTCTAAACGAAAATACGCGACGGCCAACTGACCTTCCGCAATTTTCACAAAATAACGCTCCGGGGTGGTGTCTTTTAAAGCCAATGCGGCTTGAAAGCCTTTCACGGCTTGTTCAAAATTGTGTTGAGCAAAGTCCAGGCGACCGGCATTGAACTCAGCAAAAAACCTAAAATCGCTGAAATCCGGGTGCTCTTTGGCCATCATAAACAGTTCATTAACATGGTTTTGGGCTTGTTGCCAGCGACCCAGATTGATGGCTTCATTGGCCATATTATGCAACATATTAAAAATATCCGGGGTGTCATCCATTGCCACCCACTGTTGATAGGCTTTTTGGTAAAACTCATAGGCCTGTTGATGAATTTGATTATTGCGGTATAAATTGCCGGTGGCGTTATAAATCATCGCCAATTGACTTTGTGCCAAATTATTTTCTTTAACAACATCAGCCGCTTCTTCTAATACCGCCAGACCTTGCGTTAATTCATCAAAACCCGATTGATAACAAAAAGCCAACTGTATCAGGGAACCGGCCAATGCCTCAGGGTGATCGATTTTTCTGGCGACGGCCACCGCCTCTTCACGATCGGGACAATAGACTTTGGTGTCATTGGTCTGCAGGTATTTCATATAGGCCAAATCAATGAGACTTTGCACCAATCCGGAATCGATTTCGTCTAAACTTTTAAAGAGTTGAATGGATTTTTGAAATTGCGTCTTTGCGCCTTCGATGTCATCGTTGACTTCTAACGCGAGACCTTTGTTGTGGTAAAAGTGAGCCTGATCAAGCACCGGCCATTGTGTGACTTCAGGTTCATATTTGTGAACCCAGGCGATTTTGTCCTGGTCCGATTTCAGATTTTGAAATTCAGCATCTGCCGTCTCAAAATCAGCCGCATACGTTGTGACACTCATGCCCAACATAACAAGCATAAGCCCTAAACATTGTCGTGGAAAACCACTGAAAACCATTAATCTATTAACCCATGTAACCTAAATGGTTTATAAGTATACGATAATTTTTTAGTTTATGTGAAAATCCTGCTTATGTTTTAGGATGAGTGGAAGTCAATCATTGCTCTAGTCTGTTTGCACAACGGTATAATCGTGGCTGATGGCGACACTCTTTTCCAGCATTTTTGACACAGAACAATACTTATCGGCGGATAACTGCACCGCCCGGGCCACTTGTTTCGGGTTTAAATCGACCCCGGAAACAGTGAAATGTAAATGGATTTTCGTATACACCGCAGGCACAGCGTCAGCCCGCTCACCGGTAGCCTTAATATCGATGGCACGCACCTGCTG
>CAZWVE010000105.1:1526-6035 GCA_964636925.1 uncultured Marinicella sp. | reverse complement strand
TCAATACTGTGGTATAGGCTTCGATTAAACCAATACTGTTTAAATTATCCGGATCGTTATTCATGGCAATATCACCCTCATAACGTTCACCCAATTGAATCAACATACTGGTGTAGTTATTGGTGGCGGCCTGGCCAAAATCCTGTACCCTGGCATCAAATGGGTTTAAGCGGTTAAGAACCCGCTTGACCCAACCTTCGGCCAATTGAGCCCGTTCATTTAAGGGCGTTCCACCGGGTTGTCCGGCCCACAGACTCCAGTCAGTGGTGTTGTTACAAGCCGGTAAACCACGATAGCGTGCCACATACCAGTTATCAGACAAGGTTTGAATATTGGCACCGGAAATGGTGATTTCATTGGCGCCCATGGGGTTGGGTACTGAATATTTAATCCATCCGTTCAATTGGCCATTATCCGGATCCGGTAAGGGTTGTGGCGCTGTGCCATCATCATCCGGATGGAAAAACCATTCAAACTCCAGGGCATCGGGATTACCCCCAAAGTCACCGCTATGACGTAACACAATCTGCTCATCAAAAATATTTTCAGGTGCAATGACATTAAGCTGACCCTGATAAGATTTAACCAGCGTCGGCGGTGTCGGCGGTTCGGGATAACGTAAACAGTCAACCCGAATAACATTCAAACTAACCGGTAAAGGTGTTAAACCGGGATCGTTGTTAAAGGCAACTGTCATAAAACCACTGCCCTGGGCATTTCCAGCTGTTAGTGCACCAGCCACACCAACGGCTTGGTAAGGCTCGAGTACAAAGTCATTATTGCTATCCTGGAAACCGATTAACACATCATCGGCGTTGACCGGTCGGCTGGCCTGACAAATTCTTTGCCCTTCCTGAATCACTGAAGAAGTACAAATTTCTTCTATGCCATTGGGGTTTCTGGACAGTCTAAACAGCGCTTCCACAGACTGGTCCCAATCACAGTCACCCACGACATCACAATCACCGGTAAAGCTGCTTTCTTCACTGCCATCACCACCATTGAGTTTCTTCAATGCCACCCGGTCATTCTTGGACAGCACATTTGGCACAAAGAAAGGCTCTCCGACCCCACGTTCATCAAACAAACCCACCAACGTAAGTCGTTGGTTTAACGGGTCAAAGGATAGCCGTTTTTTTATGGATGCAGGCAACTTAATGCTACCATCAGCAGATCCCTCGATACTGACTTTACCGTCAGTTTGTAATTCACTGGCAATTTCACCCGGTATGGCTTGCAAACGAACATACCGTGGAGACAGCGGATCAATCATTTGTGCCAGTGTATCGGTAGGCAACGGATCACTTTGATTGCTGTAAATGTCATCATAAACAACTTCTACAGCAGCTTGTGAGCTGATGGCAGGTAAATTATTTTTAGGTTGCAACAAGGTCTCCCCTATCACCAATTGCGGTATATCAGAGGGCCAGGTAATGTTATAGCTTACTTCGATTGGTGACGTCGGATTCGGTGTACCACCTTCATCGGGGGATAAACGCGCTAACCAGGGAACACAGGTACCATCAAGATCCGGATTACCATCATTATCAATATCATCCTGGACATCATTATTATCGAGATCATAAAAATATCCAGGTTGTAAACGATAATAATACAACAAGGAACCACTGCCGGCCGATTTGGCCCACATTTGATTTGTATAGTCTTGGAAAAATGGTGGCGGTGGTTGCTCTCCGGCAGCCTGTCCCACGGCACGGCTTTCTTGACAAGCCGGCAGCAATAGTCGAATTGGATAAGGCGGTGAGACGGTTGTGGCTGCCGTCCCGGTGTAATTAAACTGGTTAAATCCGGCACCGGTTGCTAACACTTCATAGACTCGGAAACGCCATTCCTGGCTGACTTCATCATAATATTTAACCAACACATACGGATCTGATGCGGCACTGACATCGCCGTCTAATTGACTGCCGAAATCTGAACGCAATGCAAAGACAGCGTCATGGCCACTGCCAGTATTTGAGGGTGCGAATAAGGCATGCTCATCATTCGGATTAAAGCCGGGTAAGGCCGGATCATCTTGAATGTATAGACTGACGGAAGGAAACTCTAAGGGATCTAAGGCGGATTGACCCAACACTTCGCCACCTTGCTCACTGGCAATAATAATTTTATCCGGGTCAAACGGCCATTGCGGGTTATATCGCACGGGTTTGTCTGGCCAATAAACACCCCGATAATTACTGTGATACCAGGCCACAGTTAACTCTTTACCGACGTCTTGTGGACGAGATGAGGATATCCTGTTAACAGGAATGATATCACCGGTTCGGCTGGCCCGATTGTAGGCCGCACTGGTGCCAATACCATCATAAAAAGCCAATTCATTGACCACATAACCGGCACGACCTATTTCATTATGATATGCGTCCGTCACTTTGGTGCCAATGGTGGCTGCTTGATTGTCCTCAAACAAAGGTGCCGAAGTAAAAGGTACGGTTCTCACCACTTCTATGCTGACCGAATACTGGGCCGGATCCGGCGATGGTCCATTAAAATAACTTAAGGTCGAAAACCCCGATGTCACATTATTGAATACCCGGTTATTGATTTCAGCTGAACCACCAGCATAAAACAATTCAAAGAATATCGAATCACCGGACGGCGGTTCAACTTCAACCGGCGCACCGGATACGTGTATCTGGTAGCAATTTTCGATTGTATTACTGTCACAAGGATCTGTCGGCCAATTTGCGCCACCCACAGTAATAATCCGGTCATCGTCTTGCGCAGAATCGGTTTTACGCCAATGAACTTCAAGCTCAGAAAACGGTTGCAACGGAATTAAACGGCCTTCCGGCTGGCCGGGTATCGGCCCTGCCCAGTAAAGTAACTCTTGCCATTCGGGCGCGGTTAATTGCTCACCATCCTGATAAACATCTGGTAATAAATTGGCATTACCGAGATAGGCGTTTGTCGGCGGCGTCAGGGCAACCCCAACCGGCCAGGATTCAACCTGGAAAGGCCGGCCATCCAGTCCCCAGTTTGTGACAAATATGTCTGTTTCACCTTGTCCGTCGAATCGAATATCTTCACCCAATAAAATACTGGAATTAAAATCACCCACTAAATAGAGAGATGAGCCATCGGTACTGATATCGACACCCCGTTCTTGTTCTATTTCACCAATAATGGCCGGATAAGAATCGCTGCTGTCAAAATAATTACCGCCGGTTACCCAACAATGGACACCATCATTTCGATAAGACAACATAAACACATCATCGGTATTATCGAAGCTATTAATGGTTTCATTACTGATATTTTGGCCCAAACATTGGTTATCGACATTATTAAACGTCATACTTCCACTAAATGTACCAATTTGATAGATATTACCATCGCCATCCAGGGTAATACCTGCACCGACAGACTGGCTGTCAAATTCAGAAGATTTAACCCAGTCACAACTAAAGCTTGCGCTGTCCATATTTAAATTAGCCACGAACGCACCTGAAGGTAATGAATCTTGGCAGTAATTGGTGCCACTAATTGTGTTGGTACCTGAAACAGCTAATTTGTTTGAAAACGAATCATAAGCGACATCAGCAATCTTTAAAGCAAGCGGCAAGTCTGAGGAAGCACCAATAGACGGCGAAGTTGATAATGAATTAGTGACCTGAAATGCAAAGTTCTGAGGTGTACCATTGCCTTCAATAACGAGATTATCAATGTGCCAAAAATCACCACAGGCAAAGGTACTAACGCCTTTAAGAAATACCAGCTTGGCACCATTTGGTTTTAAATAAGCCGGTATGTTGTATGTAAAGGTGCCGTTGGTGTAACCGCCACCACCGTAAAAAGTGTCCAAATAGTGAAAACCACCGGAGTTTGGATCAGCCAAATAAACAGTTAAATTTTCGCCATCGTCAGGGCGTTCACTAAACGGGTATTGGCCTTCAATAATATCAAATGATATGGTATAACTTTCGACCTCGGTGGTGTCCCAACTGGCTGTATATATATAGGTGTTATTTAACCAGTTGTTAGAATTATTATACTGTGGAACACCGGATATATAAAAATCTCGGCTATTATTCCCGGGTTTATTGTGTTGCTTAACACCATGTGCTCTGTCTGAACTATAGGGACAGCTGTTATTATTCCAGTTACTGTACCACCCCGAAGGGAAGCCATAATCACCAATACTTTCAAAATCTTCCTGATAAATATCCACTTGACCACTGCTTTCACCAAATACGTACATACGTCCATTGTCATTAACTTCCATGGCAATTGGTTTTTCACCATGTGTGGATTGGGCATCGCGGTCCACCGCCCATTGTAATTCGCCGTCATGTTCATAACGTGCGATAAACAGTTCAGAACTCTTGGCACCAAGACCATTTGTCAGCCCAATACTCCCGGCATAATCTCTCACAGAAGCTGACACACGATAATAGCCAGCCACATAAACTGATCCCTCTTCAGGCGGTATAACCGTTGAATCGCCTTCAATTGATTTTATTAATGTGACTTCACTTTCGTTAC
>CAZWVE010000105.1:0-1516 GCA_964636925.1 uncultured Marinicella sp. | reverse complement strand
CCGGTGTTCCGATGTGATGTGCCCATTGCCAAACACCTGCGCTGTTGGCCTTCGCCACAAAACCATTTTGTATATTACCGTTATTCACCAAATCATCACCACCAAGGTATAACGTTCCGTAAAAAGCACCGACAATATAGACATTGTCTGAAGCATCAACAGTTAAAGCTCGCGCCATAACCTGAGAAGCACTACCGGCCTTGATTGCCCATTCAACATCACCGTTTTGTTTGATTTTAAGTAAATAAACGTCTTTTAAGCCGGTACTGTTCAGCTGAAAACCACCAAAGCTGGCCGTGCCTTCAAACTCACCCAAAACATACGTTGAACCGGAGGCTGAGGTTTCAATGGCAATCGCATTGTCAAACCCGGCACCACCCCCGCCATTGGGCCAGGATGCTTGAGAAGCCGTGGTCAATAACAACAACAATAAGCCACACAGGCTGCAGATAGAATTTTTCATAGTTATACTCTTGATAGTCATTGTTATCACCTTATTGGTTTAAGATGGGGGTGGATGACACCCGTGTTAAGCGAAAATCACCACTCACAAAAATGGCATTTTTATGAAGTCCGGTTATTGTCTCTCGAAATGTTCCACCCATGATGGTGACACCCCATCCGGGCGGGTCTGCAACATCCGGATGCTGCGGATTATTATTGGTAAACAAAAACTCCATTTCCCGGGTAACTTGAAAAGCCTCTTGTTTAGGGTTTAAATACTGTGCATCAAAATTATCATGATCGGGATGAAACTTATGTCTGAATGGATTTGTTGGCATATCGGGGTCTATCAGAACACTAACATTGACCTGGTCGTTTAATTGAAAATCGCCATTCATCTCCATATCGTCACCATTAAAATCATAGGCCACTGTACTGTAACGAATACCGGCAGACTGGCCGTTACGTCGGGTGACACCCGAGTAATTAGGTATCAGCTCATCTTGTGTTAACAGCACATACCTGCCCGGCTCATCAACTTCAAACAACTCCGGATCTTTGGGACTAATCCGATAGCTGCCCTCTTCCCACATTTGTACAACATTTTTTATCAACTTAACCTGACCTGTGGCATCAACATGCATCAAAACACGTATCGGAAATGGTTTACCCACAGGTAAAGGATTAACGCCACCGGTTTGTGCCTGACTAACGGCTTTAACACGGGCTGTGCCTGCCCATAATCCTGCATATGAATTTTCATTGCTTCTTGATTTAAGAATATCAGTTTGTCCCGCTCCGGAAGGCAAAACCAGTGGCTGCATGGTGTTACCACCAGCATGAACAAGCAATTTTGCGCCTTGTTCATTGGTGATTGAAAACACCTGTTCCATGCGTTGCTCAACAAAGGATAAACGGTCAATGGCCAAAGTAACAACCAAATCCTGTCCCGGTTGTAGCTCATAAACTTTGGTGGCAGGTAGATTCGGCCAGGCCACTTCACCCGTTTCCAGATCAACATTCTTAAATTTCATCGGCAATGAATTGCCACCTTCTCGATTAAGACTGACAA
>CAZWVE010000104.1:0-6071 GCA_964636925.1 uncultured Marinicella sp. | reverse complement strand
AACAAAACAGGAAACTCGATAAACCGGTGCCTGCGCAAGTACAGTCTGCGCTTAAAAATCAGACCACCAACAAAGACAGCCAACCACAGCAAATCTCTGTCTCAGAATCAAACAACATCCAACCGGAAGTGGTACAGGAAAATGATGATATAACCAGTCAGGCACGCATACGTGTAGAGAGCACAGCAACTGATAACGAAGCTAAAAGCAATGAGGGTGATTATATTGACAATACCACCGATCAGGTCAGCCAGCAGACCAAACAGCAAATCGATCAGCAACTGTCTGCGACACCCATGAAAAATAAACAGGCTCTGACTAAGTCTGCAGAAGATAAGCGGGCGCCGTCATCCGCGACATCGGAATTACCGCAATTATTTGAACTGCCTTATAGCATTCGCAAAGACATACCTAAAATGACTATCAGCGTACACGTGTATGATCCTGTTGTGGAAAACAGAATGGCCATCATTAATGGTGTACCTATTCATGTGGGCGATACTTTTGAGGAGGTCGTGACCATTCAGGATATTACCCAGTCGGGCGTGGTGTTGCGCATACAAGGCCGAGATTTTATTGTTCTCAAGTGATTAACTTCTCCAGTTTAAAACCCCGCTACGTACCCTATATTTCGGCATTAATCACGTTGCTGTTGTTATTGTTTTTGGTACTCATGGAAGCCACTGACCTGAAACAAAATTTAATCGATTATTATGCCATTCACACGAATGAATTCTGGCCGAAAATCAATGCCCAGCCACTGGAGCTGTTAAGACTGTTTACCGCTATATTTTTGCACGGCAACTGGCTGCACTGGTTAACCAATGTTTCTGCTTTTGTGTTGCTGGCCTTCGCCATAGAGCGGGTCATTGGAGCGCAAAAGTTCCTATTAATTTTTTTATTGTCGGGTATTGTTGGGAATATGTCTGCCGCCTGGGTGATGCAGAATCAGGATCATATATTACTGGGTGCCAGTGGCGCGGTTTCCGGCTTAATTGGTTTGTGGCTGGTGTTGTTTCCGGATAAAAAAATAAGCTTCGTTATTCCCATTGGTTTGTATTTAGAAAAAACATCCATGCCATTATGGGTTATCATCATCTTTTGGCTGTGTTTTCAGTTGGTTTTACATTTTCAACCCAATATCCACTATAACATCGCCTGGATGAGCCACCTGACCGGCTTTACAGCTGGTTTTTTGTTGGCTTGGTTTGTAAAATAGAGCCATCGCTTACTTGAGGTAATCATGAGCACAAAAGAACCTTTGTTTAGAGTCAGTTTCCATCACCGAGATAAATTATACGAATTGTATGCCAAATACATTAACAGTGAAGAACTGTTCGGCTTTATCTCGTTAAGTGATCTGGTTTTTGACGTCTCCGCCGGTGTCGTCATTGATCCGGTGGAAGAACAACTTAAAACCGAGTTTAAAGATGTCGAAGTATTACATATCCCTCAACATCATGTGGTTCGAATTGAACAGGTTAAACAGAAGAAAACCTGTCGCATTAAACGGTTACATAATAATGAGATGATGAGCGCCATTACCCATGGCCAGGGCACACCCAAATGAGTCAGGCAGATATACTGATCGTTGATGATGAACCGGATATCCGTGAATTAATCTCCGATATTTTATCGGATGAAGACTATCACGTACGAACCGCTGTCGATGGTCATGATGCCTTAAAAAAAATTAAAGAACGCAGCCCTGATCTGGTGTTGCTGGATATTTGGATGCCGGAATTAGACGGTATCAGTTTATTAAAAAAATGGCATCAAGATGACGGCATACCGTTTGCAGTGGTTATGATGTCGGGTCACGGCACCATCGAAACCGCCATTGAAGCCACTAAAATGGGGGCCGCTGATTTTGTTGAAAAACCTATTTCGTTGGCCAAACTACTGCAAACCATCGAAACCACGCTGCAGCAACATCAAAAAGCCCAAACGCCACAGGCACAACAACCACACTGGCAAATCCTCGACCCCATCGGCAGCTCCAAGGCGGCCTCTGAACTGCGAGAGACCTTAAAGAAATTAGCCAAAACCCAACATAATGTCTTACTTTACGGTGATGCCGGTACCGGCAAATCGACCACCGCTTTATTAATCCATCATCATCGTCATCGCAATAAATCTGTGACCTTATTGAACAGTTTGAGTTTAGATGAGGACAACATCGATGCCGCATTGGACGGACACACACCAAAACACGGTAGTAGTTGTGTGATTGCCAATGTCGACTGTTTAACCGAACCGTTACAACAAAAGTTATTAAGTCGCCTTAAACAATGGCAAAAACCCCACCAGCAGAACCAAACTCAGGTACTGGCCACCAGTCAGCAGGATTTATCAGCTTTAATTGAACAAGGTGACTTTAGTCGCGACTTATATGACTGTCTGGCAGAATTTGTTATTTTTCTCTCACCTTTACAACAACGCTCGGAAGATGTTCCGGAGTTACTTAATTTCTACGTCAATCATTTACCTGATATTGAACAAACGCCCTACCGAAAATTATCCGTGGCGGCACAAAATTACCTGCGTCACTACGCCTGGCCGGGCAATTTACGGGAATTAAAAAATTTAGTTCGGCAATTACAATTAGCCGGCGGCGACACAGAAATACAACAATCCGAAGTGGAAGCTTTTATCGAACAAAACCAACAATCACTGACCAGCAGCTCCCGACAAACGCGCTATGATTTGGAATTACGCGAAGCCCGGGAAGAGTTTGAACGTGATTATTTACTTTATCATTTACAACGGGTTGACGGAAAAGTCGGTGACTTAGCCAAAATTTCCGGTATGGAGCGCACTAATTTGTACCGCAAATTGCGTACCTTAGACATTAATCCCAAGAACATCGGTTCATCATGAAAATCATTATCCTTGGCGCAGGTCAGGTTGGCTCTTCGATTGCCAAGCATTTAGAAAAAGAAAACAATGACATTTCAGTGGTCGACATAGATGTTAATTTATTAAATGAATTACAACTGGATATGGATATCCGCACGGTACACGGCCATGCTTCTCATCCATCGGTTTTAATCCGGGCCGGTGCCGCTGATGCCGATATGGTGGTCGCCCTGACCAGTTCCGATGAGGTCAATATGGTCGCCTGCCAGGTCTGTTACAGTTTGTTTAACACACCCACCAAAATTGCCCGTATTCGTGAAGCGGAGTACGCCAATCACCCGGAAATGTTTGAGCATGAGCATGTGCCGATTGATTTTCATATTTCACCCGAACAATTGGTAACCAAGCATATTCACGGCCTGATTGAATATGAAGGTGCCTTGCAGGTGATGGAATTTGCGCAAGGCCGGGCGCAACTGGTGACTATTGAAGTGGTCAAGAATGGCCCATTGGTTGATCAACAACTGCGCGAATTTCATCGTATCTTACCCGAAGGCGCCGATGCCCGGGTGGCGGCATTGTTTCGAGACGGTAAAGCCATCGAGCCGGTGGGAGATACAGTTCTTCGTTTGGGTGACCTGGTGTTTATTTTAGCGGCCAAAAAACATATCCGTAAAATTATGGAAGCCTGGCACAAAACCACACAACCCAATTATAAAATAATGATTGCCGGCGGCGGTCATGTCGGCTTTAATTTGGCCAAAGCCCTGGAACAGGAACATTCTGTCAAAGTCATTGAATATGGTAAAGAGCGCTCTGCCCATATTGCCGAAGAATTAAACAAGGCGCTGGTGATACGCGGTGACTGCACTTCTGAAAATATTTTACGCGAAGAAAACATCGCCGGCACCGACATTTTCTGTGCGTTAACGAACGACGATCATTCCAATCTGTTGTCGGCCTTATTGGCTAAAAAACTGGGCGCAAAAAAGGTTATTACCCTGATCAATAAAACCAATTATTCCGAGTTAATAGAAAAGGACACCATTGATATCGTCATCTCGCCGCAACACATCACCATTGGCGGTATTCTGGCACATGTTCGCGGTGATTTTACCGCACGGGTTCATTCCTTGCTTGACGGTGCCGCCGAAGCCCTGGAAATTAAAGTTGCCGGAGACAGTGCCACCTCCCATGTCATTGGTCACAAAATCAGAAACCTGGTGTTGCCCGCCGGCTGCACCATTGGCGGCATTATTCGTGACGGGGAAGTATTGATGGCGCATCAACATGAAATTATTAAAAATGCCGATCATCTTATTATCTTTGTCACCAATACCAAAAATGTCAATGATTTGAAAATCTTATTTGAAGTGGATGCCTCTTACTTATAATGAACCCCGCCATCGTACAAAAAATCATCGGCATCCTGTTATTGATGTGCAGCTTTATGATGCTGCCGCCGGTGCTGGTGGGTTTAATCTACCAGGATGGTGATATTTGGCCCTTTATAGAAGGCTTTGCCACCTTGGTACTGATTGGCGGCGTGTTGTTCTTTCCCAATCGCAAACAGACTGCTAATTTAAGTATTCGCAGTGGCTTTCTGGTGGCTACCGCATCCTGGATCATTGTCGGCTTAGCCGGTGCATTGCCCTTATATTTATCGCATAATCCGGAATTATCTTTAACAGATTCCGTGTTTGAATCTATCTCAGGTTTAACCACCACCGGCGCCACCATTCTCACTGATATCAACAATTTACCGCATGCCTTAAAATTCTATCGGCAACAATTGCAGTGGCTTGGCGGCATGGGTATTATTGTTTTGGCGGTGGCGGTCTTACCTATGTTGCGCATTGGTGGTATGCAAATTTTTAAAGCCGAAATACCCGGTCCCATGAAAGACCAGAAATTAACACCACGGATTACCGAAACAGCCAAAGCCCTGTGGTACATTTATTTGGGCATTACTGTGATGTGTATTATCAGTTACTATTTGGCGGGCATGAATATGTTTGATGCCATTTGTCATGCCTTTTCCACCATCTCCATAGGCGGTTTCTCGCCATATGATGCCTCTTTCGGTCATTTTAACAATGCCTTATTGGAGATGTTGGCGGTGTTGTTTATGGCCATTGCCGGTATTAACTTCGCCTCTCATTTTGTCGCCTGGAAAAGCGCTTCCATTAAAACCTATATGGCCAATACCGAGGTCAAAGTGTTTTTAGGTATTTTAGCGGTTGCCTCCTTATTAACAGCGGTACAGCTATATTTGACCGACACCACCAGCACCTTATTTGAATCACTGCGACAAGGCACGTTTCAGGCGGTGTCTATCGGTACCACCACCGGCTACACCACAGAAAGCTTTTATTTATGGCCGGCTGCGTTGCCAATCATGCTATTGATGTTTGCCAGCATTGGCGGCTGTGCCGGTTCCACCGCCGGTGGTATTAAAGTGATTCGTATTATTTTGCTGTTCAAGATGAGTATGCGAGAACTCTACCGCCTGATTCACCCACACGGTAAATTCTTAATTAAAGTGAACGGCAAAACTGTTAATTACCGGGTGTTGGACTCGATATCTGCATTTTTTGTACAATTTTTATTCTTACTGATTGTATTTACTTTAATTTTATCGATGTTTGGCGAAGACATTGTCACATCATTATCGGCCTCTTTGTCAGCTTTAACCAACCTCGGCCCCGCACTCGGTGATGCCGGGCCCCATTACTCCGACATTCACGACGGTGCCAAATGGGTGCTGTCGTTGGCCATGGTCTTTGGCCGCCTGGAATTATTCACCCTTTTTATCTTAATGATTCCAAATTACTGGGAATATTAATCACACTAACCCGCTGACCGTAAAAATACCGCACCCCAAACGTGCTTGACGCCGGCTTTTTTGAGTGTAGCGGCGGCCGAGGACAGAGTTTGACCTGTGGTCAAGACATCATCCACCAAAATAAGAGCTTCGGGTAATACGCTGCCGTTCACCGTAAAGGCATGACGCACATTGGCGCGACGTTTCTTTTCCGGCAGGGTCGCTTGCATGGCCGTGTACTGACTGCGCTCTAAGCAATCGGACAACACCCGGCGACCACTGGCTTGAGCCATCAATCGCGTGATTTCATGGGCCTGGTTATAGCCCCGTTTTTGTAAGCGTTTTCGGTGCAAAGGCATGGCCAGCAAAGGCCAGTCAAGTGGCCAAT
>CAZWVE010000103.1:0-6072 GCA_964636925.1 uncultured Marinicella sp. | reverse complement strand
GGAAATATGCGCCACCACTTCATGCCCGTTCTCAAGTTCTACACGGAACATTGTGTTGGGTAAAGTATCGATGACTTTACCTTCTAATTCAATTACATCTTCTTTTGCCATATATTAATTAAGGTCTTCAATAAAAAAGAGGCTTATTCTACCAGAATAACGATTTTTTTACAGTGATAAGCTGAACAGTGATTAAGCTTAGGTGCCCTGCAGCTCAAAAGCATTCCATTCTGGCTTAAAATCCATCGGCAAAAATGAGATCCGGTGCCGGCACTAAGGCCTGGATCGAAAAATTACCATCACCCAACTCACCCTGCAAATTAACAGAACCTTGTACAGGTGGTCGAGATAGCGTTATTGAAAAGGTATATCCATAACCCCACTTTATGAAATTATTATTGACACTATTAAATTCAATAAATTGTGGTGATTGGTTTAATGCCCAGTCATTGGCAACCACCTCATCAACGTCGTTAAAATCATATTGGGCAATACTGACATTGTTTTCAGCAGGAACCTGCAACTGACTGATACCCGGATTATAATCGTAATTTTCCACAAAATAATGATACCGGTATAATCCAGTGCCCTGATAAGCCACTTTGACTTTGACCGATAAATGTCCGGCTCCCTGCCTCAGCAGGCGGAACGATGAACTTAATCCTGAAGCATCAAAACCGTTTTCGGGCACCCAGCGATCGGCAGCAGGCCCCCGGGCAAAAGGACCGGTATTGGTTAAATATTGACTGCCGGCGTTATACGCTACCGGGCGACTGCCCATACTGTTGTAGATATTAATATCATCGCGCACCACATACCATGCCGACAGGTAATAGACAGCCTGATTATCGTTTATTTTATTGAGTTTCACGCGCATACGTTGTTCATCAGCGGTGGCATATTGTGTTTGTGAACCGATACAGCCGGGATCAAAAAACGAACCACAGTTGTTCCAGGTTCCCAGATATGGATTCAATTCACTGCGCGGTGCTAAAAATTGACCGTTATCATTACTTTGTTTACCATACGTGTCGCGACATCCGGGCCATAAAATATTATTATCAAAACAGTTTAATGTACATTGTTGATTGGTGGTATAAAACGCATGTTTGAGCGCGGAAGCCGCAATTTGTGTAAAACGTCCGTCTTTTTCCTGGTATAAATTCCACATTAAATAAGGGTGTTGATCATTATTATAAGGTGGAAAAGTACCGGTGAATTGACGGTACCAGGGTACATCCGCTGCGCCGATATTTTGTAAGCGCGCCGTTGGTATCACAATGCGATCCGTACCGCCGCCATTTACCGGCCGACTTTCTCCGGTGAGTTCAATCAGCATGACATCGGCAGGATCTTGCGGTGATGGCCACACCGGTCTGGAATTACATTGTGGCGGCCCGCCTTGAACTGTGGCATTTGATTCATTCTGGGTGACATCGTTGACCATTTGTAATGAGCCCACCACATGACCCGATAAATAGGCTTTATGCATCTGTTCAGCCAACCATTGGCTTATTCTCACATCTACGTGTTGATAGCGTAAAACACTGTTATCTTGTTCCCAGACAGTATGAATATTATCTAAATGAAACAGTACATGTCCGTTGCCGTCTATGATATCCAGCACCGCCATGTCACCGGCTTTGGGTGCTCGCTTGGCGTGGCCAATACGCAAATCATTAAAAACCAAACGCTGTCCCGGGTTAGATAAAATTAATGAACCATCTATAAATATTTGTCCGGATTGCACGCCTTCAAAAATACCGAAGGGTAAAAATAATTGTAATCCGGCAATGGTCTTAATGTCGTATTCACCGGTGTGGTATTGCCCGCCTAAATACTGATCATAGTCAAGTAAACGACGGGTGTTCAAGCCCTGGCCCGTTGTCATTTCGATATCTTCTGCCAGGCTTTGATTAAGTTTTAAACGGAGCGCGCCACCGGTGGCAAAGGCAAATCGATTAATTTGGTTCTGGTAACGGGGGTCATCAACTAATTCTTCTAACCAGGGTGCAGTTTTGTTTGGTAACTGCGTCTGACCGACCGTGCTCAGTAAGCCAAGCACGCTAAGGGCAAGTACAGTTAGCAGTTGTAGTGATAAACGATTCATGTTTTGATTATAGAACAGTCCTTATCCGTGGGTAAACACAATTTAACAGCCCGTTTAGGTACACCAGTCAATTATGACACCATGATGCTTTTGCAGATATTCATTGGCTTTGGAAAAATGTCGGCAACCAAAAAAACCACGGTGTGCAGATAAAGGCGATGGATGGGGTGCTTTTAACAACAAATGCTTACCGGCATCGATAACCCGACCTTTGCTTTGGGCATAACTGCCCCAAAGCATAAAAACCACATGCCGGCATTGTTCATTAATGCGTTTAATCACAGCATCGGTAAACCGTTCCCAACCCTGATCACGATGGCTGGCTGCTTGATGTTTTCGTACCGTTAAAACACTGTTTAACAATAACACACCCTGCCTGGCCCAGGCAGTTAAATCACCAGAGGTGTTAACGACACCCACATCTTGTTGTAATTCCTTATAAATATTTTTTAAGGATGGCGGCAAAGCTGTTCCGGCTTGAACAGAAAAGCTTAAACCATGGGCTTGACCGGGACCATGGTAGGGATCCTGGCCCAGAATAACCACTTTAACCTCAGGTAAGGGTGTCTTATTAAAAGCCGCAAAAATATCAGCACCCTGCGGATAAATAACCTGGCCTTGTTGCTTTTCTTGTAACAAAAACTGTTTCAGTTCCGCCATATAGCTATGTTGAAACTCATCGCCTAAAGCCGTTAACCAGGTTGGTTCTATTTGTGGCGCCGGTGTTTGCCCCATGTGATTTAATTGCTTTGCTTTATTTTTGCGCGATGAAATTGGGTGAACCTTATCTGGAATTTAATTTTTTTAACCAGCGCTTCCTGATTCACCGGTTTGCCGATTAAGTCATTGGCACCGCTTTGCAGAATTTTTTTCTGATTTTCGGTGTTCTCATCTCCGGTCATAATCACAAAAGGCATTTCAATCTTATCGAGACCCAAATCACTGCGTACATATTTAAGAATATCCATGGCCGTTTCATTATTTTTGAGATAATAGTCGGTCAGTACCAAATCAAACTGGTCATAGGCGCTGTCACGATCAGGAATGAGCTCTTTGGCATCCGTGACACTTAAGGTATGGGTGATATCAATGTGGTGGTTTTGTAAAAGCTTTTTCGTGGCATGGGCCACCACCGCAGAATCCTCGATATAAAGAATTTTACCGTTTATTTGATCATCGGGCTGTAATAAACCTGTGAGAAAAATCTCCAAACCTTTCTGGCCGGCGGATTTATCAATATAATCAGTAACATCACTGCCCAAAAGTCGCTCCTTAAGCCGGCTATCAACATCACCCGAAATAATAATCACCGGTAAATAATGATGATTTTCTCGCACATAGCTACAAATTTTAGTGCCATCATCATCCTTTAAACGCAAGGCCGTTAAAATCAAATCAACCCGATTTTCTTTCAGGTGCTCCAGTGCTTCAGCGACACTGCTAACAGTAATAACATCGGTGTAAGGTTTAATCTTCTTCACCAACTTTTCTGTCATGGTGCGCGCTAACTTCGAAGAGTCAGCAATTAAAACTTTATGCGAATCAGTCATAATGATTATTGTACACGATAAGCAACTTTTGCATAGAACAAATAGATTTTCTTAGTTTCAGTAAGAATGATAAAGTCATTAAAAAAGCCCGCTGATAAGCAGGCTTAATTCTACCATGAAGCTGATAAGCTATCTCTCTATCTCATAAAAATCAATAAAGTTAGCACGTCTTGCATCAAGCTGAAAACCGTCAAAATACTCATCTTCTTCATTATGATAGATGGCATTAAACTGAAAAGCCCCCATGTCATTTAATTCCAATGTCATCACTTCATCCACATAATCATCAAAATTAACAACACCGTAATAACGATCCCTCATAACATTGAGCGCACCTGCCAGATGATTAACAATATAACACTTCACCTCAGAATTCCCTGTTTCGATTCCTGTTGCGTTATTACATTTAATTTGACCAACCGGTAATAGCTCAGGTTTCGATGACCCCGGTGGATAAATGTTATCTGATAGATCATAGGTGACCTGTGTTACACCTAATTCATCGGTGGATACCTGCTTATTACCAACCATGGTAATAAAATTATAGTGATTGTATTCAGGTGTGATAACAATATTGTTATCGGGGTTTTGTGACAATTCAATGTGTTCTGAATAGTCATTCATATAGTTAAACACCCATTGCCCGGTTAAATCGGGAAACAAATACTCATCCTCATTAAAAATTTGATCTGTCTCAACCCGATAGTTCAGCGGCTCAATGGATTGATAATCACCCCCATCGATAGAAAATTTTCCGCCATGGGTATGGGTAAATTCAAATTGGATTTCATGTTCACTGGCCTGTGCAGTGGGTTCTTGATATGGCTCATTAAAGGCATTACCGCCTGAATAATTGGTTAGAACTGATGATAACTCCCACCGAATTCCGGGCTTATCTGATTCTTCTAATTCACCCTGAAAACTCATCCAGCGTTGTTCTCCAGCTTCGTTATAACCAAAATAGAAACCAAATACATAGCCCCGCTGAACATCAATCACATAGCCGGTTCCTGGCTCATCAGGGTTATACCAATTACCGGCAACGGGTAATAATGAGGAATAATCATGCAACTGATATTCATTAAAATTAGTCATCCTGAGGTAATTAAACCGCTCCGCTATTATCTTGGTTAGGCCTGTATTTCCTATGACTGCTTCAGGGAAATTCACGTCCACTTCATAATAATACGCACCCAAATCATTGAGCTCAAGTGGAATCAAAAATTCGCGACCTGGATCACTTGGATCACTGTATAAATCAGTTTTCAGACCACAGCTGACTTCTGTATCAAAAGGACTTTTACATTTAAGAGAGTATGCAGGGTAAATTTCAAATGGATAAGAGTTATAAAATTTCTGAAATGTTTCAGAAGTTCTATATCCACCCTCATTTTCACCACCATAAACACGATTATGATGACCTCTGCCCATCATATCTGCAAAATCAATGTAAGGTTCACCACCGTTGATTTCCGGATGCACTGCTTCATAAGTAAATGACCAGACGCCACTTAATTGTGGGTGTTGGTAATCACTGTTTTCAAATAACTTGGTGGTTTCCACACGGTAATTTAATGGTTCAATAGATTGATAATCACCTTCATTAATTGCGAATCGTCCAGCGTGGGTGTGCGTAGATTCAAAATGAATTGTGAATTCACTGCCTTCCACTGTGGGTGGTTGATACGTTTCATTAAAAGCATTGCCTCCCGAGTAATGACTTAAACCAGAGACCAATTCCCAATCAACATCGACCTTATCTGAAGCTTGCAGTTGCCCCTGAAAAGTCATCCATCGCTGGTCACCGGCTTCGTTATAACCAAAATACATGCCGAACACATAACCTTTTTGAATGTGAACGATATAACCGGTTCCCGGCTCATCCGGGTTATACCAGTTACCTTCTACCGGGTATGAAGTTGAGCCTAAATAATCGGTTTGTGGTTCCTCAGAGAAACAGAATTGATAATTCAACAGCACTACTATAAATAATATAATCCTCATAAATACTCCTGTTTACATACAGTAACTAACGTAATGGGCATTTTTTGCAACACTTAACGGGCTGCACCCTGCCGCATTACAAGCCTTTACTTTTAAAGGCCAAGTCCCTGATGTTACATTTAATTTTAAGATTGTACTATCAAATGGATGTTGAAATTCAATTGTTTGACCCGTATTTAATTGATTGTCAATTTTTTTATAATCACCATCAGCTAACACATAATTAAATACATCAGGGTTAACTTGAATAGGGATAACTTCCACGAAAGCTTTATTAAACCCATAATTAATATCATTTTTAATTTCAAAATTATAGTTTTCTAAGTCAAGAATGTATAAATTAGAGGGGGGGTCGCATAGGATGCGCCGGATAAAAACACGCCTACGAACAAGATTACTTTTTTCATT
>CAZWVE010000102.1:0-6076 GCA_964636925.1 uncultured Marinicella sp. | reverse complement strand
CCATTCTTTGGCTTCATTTTCTAAACGCAAATCCTGACGTTTTAAAAAGGTATCATAATCACAGTCATAGGCATATAAGTCACCCCGATCCAGCTCCAAAACACCATCAGCTACTGCGCGCAGAAAAGCGCGATCATGGGTCACAAGAATAACCGCACAATGTAAGCTTTTTATCAAACCCTGCAGCCAGATAATACTCTCAATATCTAAATGGTTGGTGGGTTCGTCCAACAATAAAATATCGGGTGATTGCACCAAAGCCGCGGCTAAGTTCAAACGGCGACGCACGCCACCTGACAAAGACTGGACATTGGCATCGCTGTGTAAACGTAATTGGGTTATGACACTGTCCAGTTGATTGAGTAAAGCCCAACCATCGGCATCATCAATCTGTTGTTGCAATCGCATCATTTTATCCACATCATCGGTCTGTTCGTAAGCAGCTAATTGTTGACCGACCGAACCGAGCGCTTGTAACAGAAAATCACGCACCGAAACATCAGCACCTGCAGAGGCCGCTGATTGTTGCATTTTGGCCACTTTCAAACCCGATTGACGTTTGATTTCACCGCCATCAATCGGCAAATCACCGTTAATCACTTTGAGCAAAGAGGATTTGCCCTCACCATTACGACCAATTAATGCCCATTTTTGACCGCGTTCAATATTTAAATTGACACCATCCAGGATTGGTTTGGCACCAAAGTCCAAGTAAACACTGTCAAAATTTATCAAAGCCATACATTACAATACAAAGAGTGAAGCCACATTGTAAATTCAATTATAATTGACACAAGCCTTTGTGAATAAAAACTGACCTTTTTCGGCAGTTTTTAATTTTTGCTGGCAAGCCGCGGTTTAATTTCAGAAAATTTATGATGGCGGTCACAGTTTTCATGCGATAATGGTTATTATTTGACGCAACTGGATTGAAATAGTCGCATTCATTAAATTTATGTGGGTCTTTTGACGTGAAAGCCGTTCCTAAACTCAATATTAATATCCCGGATCACACCATTTTGGACAAAATTGGTGAAGGTGGTATGTCGGCTGTTTATTTAGGCCGACAACAATCCTTGCAGCGTAAAGTCGCGATCAAAGTGTTAAAAAAACTGGTCATGGAAGACAAACTTCTGGCGGAGCGTTTTGTGGAAGAAGCGAAAACGGTCGCTTCTCTGGATCATCCCCACATTATCAGTATCTATGAGGCAAAAAAACTGCCCTCGGGTCTGGCTTATTTCACCATGCCCTATCTAACCCATGGTGATTTTAGTGAAATAATATGCACCAATGCCGAACACCTAATTGACTTACTGGGCCAAATCTGTGACGGTCTCAGCCACGCCCATGAGCATGGCGTCATTCACCGTGATTTAAAACCGGACAATATATTATTTGATCAGTTCGGGCGCATTAAAATTGCCGATTTTGGTATAGCCATAACGAAAAAATCACAGCGCAAAACAAAAGAAACCCAGCTCCTCGGCAGTGCCCACTATATGAGCCCGGAACAGATTCAATCCCGACCCATTGATCATCGCAGCGACATATATTCTCTGGGTTGCATTATCTATGAAAAAATTACCGGTGAACACGTTTATTCTGCCAACAATGATTTTTCCATATTAATGTCTCATATCAATAAGCCGTTGCCGATATTGCCGGCGGAACTCAGTGTCTGGCAACCGATAATTGATCAATGTCTGGCAAAAGACCCCGATGATCGCTATCAATCAGTGGCCGATTTAAAAGCCGATTTAATGAAAATACGGTATCAGGATCACCAGACGGATCATGAAAAAAAATCAACATTCAGTGTATCCGCATATAAAAAGTTTTTAGTTCCGGCGGCGGTGGTGGCTGCCATGTTAATGTTGGTTGTGGTGGGCCTATTTATGTTTGGTCGCAATCCTGACATATCGCCTGAAGAAAGCCTTATCGCTACTCCAGACAGCCAACAAACAGTAACCGTGCCAACATCGCAAAACGAACCGTTAATACCTCCGGAGGCGCTGGCAAAAAACCCGCCACAGACCAGTCGGGACATACCGTTGATGGAAACAGTCATTAACCTGCCTGAAAACGACCCGTCATTGACGCAGGAACCGGACTTAACCGCCCGTTTATCAAGAGCCAATGAGTCTTTACAAGCCTTTCGTTTGACCAAACCGGCTGATGACAACGCCGCGGCTCAGTTTTCTGCTATTTTAGCAGAGTACCCCGATAATCAGGCCGCCCGTCAAGGTCTGCATAAAGTGGGTTTGTACTATTTTAGTTTAATCAACAGCAAACTGGATCAACAGGCCTACGGAGAGGCCATGACCCATATCCAGTCGTTAACTGATTTTTTCAATGAATACCCTTTAAAGGCCGACGACTATCAATCTGCGATTGATGAAATTACCACCAAAGCCACCAGCCTGGCTGAGAGTGCCATTCAAAAACGCCGCACAAATCCACAAGCCAAGGATTATCTCACCATGGCATTTATGCTGGCACCTGATAATGCAGACTTGACTGCTATCCAAACCCAGTACCGGGCGATACCAAAAAGTGGTGATGTGATGACTGACTTATCCGGCCATACCTGGGTATTTGTGACCGCTGCCAACAGCACCGGGGCCGGTGATTTTTGGCTGGCACAAACTGAGGTCACGGTAAATCAGTTCACTACCTTTGCACAGAATAAGGATTTTTCTGAGCGCTGTGAACATTTTGGTAAAGGCGGTTTCTTCAAAAAAACCTGGGATAAACCACCTTTTGATCAGACCGGCCAACATCCGGTGATTTGTGTCACCGCCACTCAAGCCTCCGCTTATGCCGCCTGGCTTTCAGAAAGTCAACAAGTCGACTATCAACTACCAACCCTGGTGCAATGGCAATCGGCACAACAGCAATTGGCTAAGAACCCAAACTGCGCCAACAGCAACATAGCCGGCCAAGAAACCGACAGTGAATCTAAATTTGCACAACGCAGTGATTGCCGGGATGATTATGTCTTTACCGCACCGGTGAAATCCTTTAAGTCGGTCAAAAACAGCCACGATCTCAATGGCAATGTCGCCGAATGGGTGCGCGCTTGTGGCAACAGTGATTTTTGTGCCGCCGGCGGCTCCTGGATGAGTGCAGATTTAGCCGCCACCCAAAGCACCGAATCCGCGGATCCGAACAAAGCCTTGTCTCATGTGGGTTTTCGACTCATCAAAACCATTGATTAACGGTTTATAAGCGCGGTATTTCTTGTAATTGATCCTCTGCCCATATTTGACGCATGGTGGCGGCGTCAATATTACCACCGGATAACATCACCATCACCTTCTTCGGTGAGGATTGTTTTTGCAGCCACTGATACACCGCAGCCATGGACATGGCACTGGCGGTTTCGACATGTAATTTTAATAAATGCTGCAGCCACTGGGTCCAGTAAATAATACCTTGCTCACTGACCAGCATAAAATCATCCATTTCTTTTAAGTATTCAAACGTAATATCACCAATTTCATAGGTCCTGACACCATCGGCAATGGAATGAGAAGGTGTATCCAACGGTGTGATTTTTCCGGCCTGAATAGAACGCCAGGCATCATTGGCGGTTTCCGGTTCCACGCCAATGACTTGCGCATTGGGTGCCAATTCTCTGGCGGCTATCCACATACCCGACAATAAACCACCGCCGCCGCAAGGGGCAAACAGGGCATCGGGTAAATCAGGCATTTGTTCAATGGCTTCGATGGTGGCGGTACCCTGGCCGGCAATCACGGCATTGTCATTAAACGGTGAAATCCAAAAATGCCCCCGCTTTTCATTAACCTCACGTTCCACCGAAGTCACTTCATCGATGTGATCGTATAACACCACATCAGCATCGTAATCCTTGGTGGCTTGTAATTTCACCGCCGACACCGTTTTGGGCATATAAATGGTCGCCGGAATATCAAATAAACGGGCAGCCCAGGCCACCGCCTGGGCATGATTGCCTAAGGAACGCGCGTACACCCGGTCCACTTTCGGCTCATTGGCCAATAAAGTACGCACCGCGTTACAGCCACCACGGGCTTTAAAGGCACCGACCCGCTGCAAATTTTCGGCTTTAAAATAGATTTCATGGCCAAGCCAATCGTTTAACCGGCGTGACTGAAACAACGGTGTTTTAATGACATAATCGGCAATCGCCGTCTGCGCCTGTTTGAGGTCTTTAAATTTAACTGGTTTTGACATACGCTAACAACTGGTTATTGGCCGGCATCGAGACATCTTTTAGACATCGAAAACCCGCTTGTTGAAAAAGTCCATCGATCCACTCAAAATCACGGATACCCTGATGCTCTGCCGTGGCTTTTAACTGTCGATCGAATTCACGATTAGATTCACTGGTAAAGTCACCACCGTACTTAAAAGGTCCGTAAACCACAAAACGAGAACCTTTGTGCATATTTTCACCTACCTGTTGAATTAATTGAGCCACCAGGTCAGCGGGCATAATATGAAAGGTATTGGCGGTAAAGACCATATCAGCCTGATCTGATTGCAACGGCCAGTTACTTTCTCCCACCCGAAAAACCTGTGATGGCTGAATACGTTCGCAATTGGCTTCTTGCCGCCATTGCTCAATACCCGCTATTTTGTCTTCCATATCGGTTGGGTACCACAATATATTGGTCAACTGCGGTGCCATATAAGCCGCATGTTGGCCGGTACCTGATCCGATTTCCAACAAAATCCGATCTTCAGGTCGCATAATGGTTTTTAGTTCATTCAAAATCGGTTCACGGTTTCGTTCACAAGCCGGTGAAAAAGCAGCTGTTTTTGACATGTATCAGGTTCGTCTCTGTGAGTGCTATGTTATTATAATCAATCTACTACAAAACAACATGCGCCATGTCAAACATTGAGGATTTAAACCAAAAACTGGTCGATTTAGAGACCCGAATGGCTTTTTTGGAAGACACTGTGGATTCATTAAACATCACTGTTTTCCGCCAGGATGAACAGCTGATTAAATTGCGACAGCATAATACGCAATTAAAAGACCAGCTTAAACAAGTCCACGATGCCTTAGACCCAGCGCCTCAAGACGAAACACCGCCCCATTATTGATTATGAACAACGAACTCAACACCCATCAAGTCATTAACCAACCACAACCGCTGGTTAACTATAACAGCTACCAAAGCGATGTCGCCTTACAACAGGTCTGCACCCAATTTAATGGCCAGTGGGGTAACGACAGTTTAATCAAATTAGGCGGGCTTTTGGGCCAACCCGAATGGATTGCCAAAGGTGATGTGGCCAATAGGGTGACACCTGAATTTTATTCCCATGATGCCTATGGCCGACGCATTGACGAGATCCGCTATCATCCGGCCTATCATGACTTAATGGCTTTGGCTTGTGAATATGATATTCCCTCCTTACCCTGGAAAGACGACCAACCCGGCAGCCATGTGGTGCGTATGGCACGTAATTATTTGTATAACCAGAATGAAGCCGGCAGTGCCTGTCCTCTGACCATGACTTTTGCCTGTGTACCCAGTATTAATCACAACAAGGCACTGGCCAAACATTGGTTCCCGAAAATTCTCAACAGTGACTACGATGGTCGTAATCTGCCGCTGTCTGAAAAAAAAGCCGCCACAGTCGGTATGGCCATGACTGAAAAACAAGGCGGCACCGATGTTCGCGCCAACACCTCGCAGGCTAAGCACATTGGCTCAGATGAGCTGGGCGAACGCTATCATTTAACCGGCCATAAATGGTTTTGCTCAGCACCCATGAGTGATGCTTTTCTCACTTTGGCTCACACCGATGCCGGATTAAGTTGTTTTCTGATGCCGCGCTGGCGTTATGACGGTGATAAAAACAGTATTCATATTCAGCGTTTGAAAGACAAAATGGGTAACCGCTCCAATGCCTCGGCTGAAATCGAATTTTCCGGTAGCGACGCTCACTTAATTGGCGAGCCCGGCAAAGGCGTGCGCACCATCATCGAAATGGTGGCCATGACCCGTTATGATTGTATGATCGGCTCCTCGGCCCTGATGCGCCAGGCCACGGTACAAGTCTTACACCATATTGC
>CAZWVE010000101.1:0-6125 GCA_964636925.1 uncultured Marinicella sp. | reverse complement strand
TACCTCCTTGTTAACCGACCAGTCGACTAAATGGTTTATAATCTTATTTTGTTTGGTGAGGGTCAGCTGTAATGTTTCTGCTGTTGAACTGATCTTATGATTTCGATTAACGGCTAACCCAACATCCTCTGACTGAATATCAGTCACTTTATAATCACTGACGGCAGCGGCATGAAACACCACATCGAAGGACTGCTCGAAAAGCAATTTCTTTAATGTCGCGCTTAAATCATCATAACCGGTAAAATAGTAGGGTGTATGTGCCGATTGCGGTCGTATGGCATCATGTGCCCCCAACCAGACCACGTTATGACCTTTTGATGATAAATAATCCACCAATGTTGCACCGGTTTTGCCGCTGCTGGTATTTCCCAGATAACGCACCCCGTCTATAAATTCTTTGGTGCCGCCTGCGGTGACCAGGATATTCATAACATCACCTTTATTTGCTGGAATAAATCGTCAACTTCCGGCATACGACCTTCGCCGAACTCGCCACAGGCCAAATCACCCTGCGCAGGATTGATGATATTAACACCCCATTTTTTAAGGGTTTCAATAGCGTTCACGGTCGCCGGATAATGCCACATGGCCGTATTCATAACCGGCACCACAATCATCGGTTTTTTTAAATCGAAAGCGGCTATCCAGGTGGTTGTCACCATATCATCTGCAATACCGGCAGTTATTTTATTAATAACATTCGCTGTCGCAGGACAAACAATGATGGCATCGGCCCAGCGACTGACATGAATATGCGCCATCATATCGCCTTTGGCAAATGTATTCATCAACACCTGATGTCCACTTAAACCCTCTAAAGTGGCTTCACCGACAAACTGCCTCACTGATTCCGTGGCGACCACTTTAACCTGATGACCGGCCTTGACCCAGGCTGATATCAATCCGGTGGTTTTAGCGCAGGCAATCGAGCCACTCATTAATAATAGTTTATTCATGAACTTTTATCCTGCCAGGGTACGTTATCAATCAAGCGAACATCACCCAAATGAACTGCCGCCAATAACCGGTCTTGATAGACATGTAAATACTCAACGTCAAAACCGAGCGCTTGCAAACGGCCTCTTTTAGAATCCAAATCATCATCACCTACCAGGGTCTGATAAAACATGGGCGCTAAATTGAGTTCTGCTTCACTGAGCCTTTGATTGCGTGAACTGAGAGCCAGGCCATCCTGGTCACGAACTGTGGGACAGGCTATCACTTGCGTATTGATATAAAAATCATCCATCATGGTCTTAATCAACTGCAACTGTTGATAATCCTTTTCGCCGAGCACGATATAATCAGGTTGAGTCAGTTGTAACAACTTCATAACCACCGTCATGACACCCTCAAAGTGACCCGGTCGATGGGCACCACAAAAACGATCACTTAAATCATTTTCCGTAATTCTAAAGCGGTATCCGTTGGGGTAGATTTGATCATAATCAGGGGTATAAACCGCGGGTACGCCAAGTGCGTCTAAACGGGCCAAATCACTCTGTAAATCACTCGGATAAGCGTCCAAATCTTCAGCCTGGTTAAACTGGGTCGGATTAACGAAAATACTGACCAGTGTGGTATCCACCGCTTGTTGTGCTTTCTTAACTAAACTGTCATGCCCGGCATGCAAAGCCCCCATAGTCGGCACCAGAGCAATCTCATCTTGATTTCGTCGCCAACTTCTCAGTGTCGCCACATCTTTAATGATTCTCATGAGTAACTTTCCTTGTCATTGGGGAATTGCTTCTGTTTAACATCCTGCGCATACTGGTTAAATGCGGCTTTAAACAAATCTTCAACATTTAAATAATGTCTGACAAATTTAGGGTCAAAGGAAGAGGGAAAACCCAACATATCATGCATTACCAAAACCTGACCATCGACATCACTGCCGGCACCAATACCGATGGTGATTAGATCAGTCTCAGCGGTAATTTGCGCGGCTAATGTAGCCGGCACGCATTCTAACACCACTGAAAAGCAGCCCAGTTGCTGCAGTTTTAGGGTATCGGCTAAAATCTTATCATGACTAACAGGATCCGTGCCCTGAACTTTAAAGCCACCAAACTGATTCACAAATTGTGGCGTTAAACCGACATGACCCATAACCGGTACACCGGATTGCACAATGCGCTCAATCAAATCCTCATGACCGTCTACAGCTTCCAATTTAACTGCATGGGCGCCGGCTTGCATCAGCATTTTTACAGCTTGAATGCCATGCTCGACTGATTGCCTGAATGTCATAAACGGCATATCGGCAATGACAAACTTATCTGGGGCGCCTTTGACAACTGCACTGACATGATGTTGCATACGCTCAATATCCATGGGGATGGTTGAGGTCTCACCATGCATGACCATGGCGGCAGAATCACCCACTAAAATCATATCAATGTCTGTATCATTCATGATTCTGGCAGAACTGAAATCATAGCAGGTCAGCATCGCCAGCTTTTCCTGGTTGGCTTGTTTATCTTTTAAATTATTTATATTCATAAGGTGCCCTCTTGGGTTTTTGACTGATGTTGGCTGAGCCAGCTATCAAACGCATTGTATATATCAATCAAGTTTGTGGATTGTAACGCCTGCTTATGACGCTGTATGGTCTCTGCATCACCCCGCACAAAGGGGCCTGTAGGTGCATCATTCGGTGACTCAAAGCTATTGAGCATACTTCGCTGAATGAACGGGTGTAACAGCTTATGTGGTAACTGCAGTTCTTGTTCCATGGCAGCAAATACACTTTGCCAAATAAATTGCGGGAAATTACCTGCCATAACAGCGAGTGCATGATAAGCCGCTTTTTTAGATTTTGGCAGGCTGTAATGCGGATTTTCTAACTGTGGAAAAATCTGTTCAAAATCGATACCTTCATCACAAACAAACGGAATACTTGGGTAGAATGATTTGGGGTAATATGAGTTACCAAACGTCATTAACGGATGGCATCCCTGGCACAAATTACTGGTCAGAGAACCGGAGCAATGAACCAAAGACTTATCTTTAAGGACTGGATTATTTCTAATAAAGGTTTCAATGGCATCATCACTGATTAAGAGCAAAATATAATCAGACTGATTGGCCATTTCGGACAACTCATGGCTGTTATTATGACGACGACTCCAACGCGTGAACAACATGCCGGTGGAGGCAAAATAATAAGTCACGTGGCGCGCCAGTCGGCCATCACCGATGAGCAGATATGTCAAGGGTACCTGTCGTTGCATTGATCAAGTCCTGGATGTATTATTAAATAAAGTGTCGCTGTTGATCGACAATCAGCGCGTTGCCCATTATAGAGGCAAGATCCTGAATAACCAATGAATTTGCCGTTAAGTTTATTAAAAAATTAAACTGAGCTTAAGAAATCACGGACACCGTCTAAGAACATTTGAACGGCAATGGCAATTAACAACATTCCCATGAGACGCTCAATGGCAATCATACCATTTTTGCCTAAGTATTTTTGCATGGCCGTGGCAGAAAATAAAATAACAGACGACAATGTCCACGCCACCAGCAAAGCAACTGACAAGGTGCCTAATTCATTGGGATGTTTACTGGCCATTAAAATCAATGTCGCTAAAATAGAAGGACCAGCCACCAGTGGTATCGCCAAAGGTACTAAAAAAGGTTCCTCTTCTTCATGTTCATCACCATATTGACGGGTCACCGGAAAAATCATGCGCAAGGCAATAATAAACAGAATAATGGCGCCGGCGAGGGAAACAGAGCTTTGCTCAAGATGCAAAAACCTAAGCATCTGCTCACCCAGAAATAAGAACAAAAACAGCACCACAAGTGCCATAATCAGTTCCCGGGCCAGAACACGATAACGGTTTTCGCAACGTTCAAGGTAGCTCAAGAAAATGGGTACATTACCCAACGGGTCCATAATCAAGAACAACAAAATAGTGGCCGATAAAATATCCATGATTCCCCCTATTTACATCTAACTGACCTAAGTATCAAGAGTGAACCAACTCAAAACGGCCAAATTTCCCGCCACGTGAGTACTTCCGTTTCGGTATTCACTTCACCGCTGCTGAGATATTCGTGATTGGGGTAGTTGGTGGCCAACACCGTTTTGGTCTCCTGAGCCAATTCCGGTTCATCTAATTTTTCATAGGCAGCAGCCATTAAAGCCAGGGCATCAGCAGCAGCCGGTGTATTTTGATAAGCCTGCAACACAAATTTACAGCGATTGATGGTGGCAATGGGCGCTCCCCGGCGTAAATAGTATGCAGCAACCTGAGTTTCATAGGCAGCCAATTGATTTTTTAAATAAACCATTCGCTGACGCGCATCCGGTGCATAGTCACTGTCAGGATAACGCTCCACGAAATCTTTAAAAGCAGAAAATGCATTGCGAATATTTTCCTGATTCCGATCCGCGGCATCATCCGGGTTAATGCGCTGCATTAAACCCCGGTCACTGTTAAAATAAATCAATCCTTTGAGATAATAGGCATAATCAAGATTTTTATGGGCCGGATAATTTTTAATAAAACGATTAACCGTCGAGATTGCCTGTTCCATTTTAAACAGCTTATATTGCGCAAAAGCCAACTCTAAATAGCCTTGCTCGGTGTAATGACCAAAAGGATAATGGGATCTTAAATCCTTGTACTTATTCTCAGCGGCAGTCCAAACACCGGCATCCAACGCCCGTTTCGCTTCTAAATACATCTCAAGAGCGGTTTGCTTAGTGACTTCCACTTCACGCACATCATCTTTTTTGCCACAAGCCTGTAACAAAGAAAAACTGACGACCAGCATCAAAATAAGTGTCAAACTGTTAAATTTATTGGTAGATAACATGGGTTTATATCCTGAGGTCAATTAAAATAGGCGTATGAATGAACATACACAACACATAACAAAAACACTGAATGCACAATCACATGATGCAGGTACACGCATAGACCAATTTTTATCGGCGCAGTTCCCGGACTTCTCGCGTAACGCGATTCAGCAGTGGATAAAACAGAACGCCGTTAAAATCGATGGTCATAATACCAAAAGTAAGTATATTTTAAAAGGATTTGAAACAATTAGCATTGATGTCGAGATTGAGCAATCGGTGGCAGACAAGCCACAGAACATGGCTTTGGACATCCGTTATCAAGACAATCATCTATTGGTTATCAATAAACCAACAGGTTTAGTGGTGCATCCGGGCAGTGGCAATCCGGACGGCACCTTATTAAATGGACTGCTGGCATTAAGCGAAGCACAACGGATGTTACCGCGGGCCGGCATTGTACATCGCCTTGATAAAGAAACCTCCGGTTTAATGGTGGTGGCCAAAGAAGCCGAGTGTCAACTAAAGTTGATTAATATGCTTAAAGACCATTTGATTGAACGCACTTATTTTTGTGTTGCCAGAGGCGTTATAAAAAAACCCGGCACAATCGAAACCATCATTGGCCGACACCCCAGCCAGCGAACAAAAATGGCAGTCACAAACAAAGGCAAACCGGCGGTGACCCATTACTGGCCGACTGAACACTTTGAACATTTTACCGCGTTGCGGGTACAACTGGAAACCGGTCGTACCCACCAGATTCGGGTGCACTTGCATCACCTGGGACATCCGTTAGTGGGTGATCCTGTTTATGGTAATAAAAATCGAATCAGTGCATCTGTGGATAATGAATTAAAAGACATTATCCGGCAATTTCCCCGGCAAGCCTTACATGCCCATAAACTGGCGTTCACCCATCCCATGAGCGATAAACAAATCGAGGTCAAAGCACCATTACCTGACGATTTATGTCACCTTTTGGATGATTTGTATGAATTCGACCGGCCGCGGGACGAAAATGATGGTTTGGAGGTGGAATATGTGGAATAAAGACGCAAAAATGAACAATTGTTCGTTTTTTTCGGTATTATGGACTTGTTCGTTAGTGTTAACGTATTCGTTAGTACTGACAGGCCGGTTGAACAAACCTTAGATACTTGTGGCTTTACTCCCTCTCCCACATTAGCATTTTCAACCGGCCTTATTTTTTCATGAGACACAATCCATTCACACTTTATCAAAGCGCCGGTAAAACGGTTCATGTGCTGCAAACACACCGTGATTTGATGCCCCAATGGCAAACGCAACT
>CAZWVE010000100.1:3370-6141 GCA_964636925.1 uncultured Marinicella sp. | reverse complement strand
CGGGCTCAACTTTTTTTTAAGCTTGTTTTTTGGGTGGCGTCAAAGGTTGGCTTAGATCCACAATTTCGGCCTCAATGGCGATGCCTTTAGGCGGTGTTATGACATGTTGCCGTGCTGAAAGAAAAAGCAAGGCCACCAGAAACAGATGTAAAGCCACCGAATACAGTAAGGCTCTTTTTTGTTCCTTATGCATAATCGTTAACCCTTAATCCGGTTTAATGGGTTCGCTGATTAAGCCCACTTTTTTGGCACCGGCTTGTTGTGCCACCGCCATGGCCTGATAAACCTGACCATAGGAAACGGCTTTATCGGCACCAATCATAATGGGTACATCGGGGTTTACTTTGACAAATGCGGCGAGTTTTTTTTGTAAGGTTTCACTGTCCAGCAGTTCATATTCTCCGCCAATACTTAAATACAAATCACCTTTATCCGTGACATTAATAACCGCAGGTTCTGAGTCAATATCAATGGTGTTGGCTTTTGATTCAGGTAAATTAACATCCACACCGAGGTTCATCAGTGGTGTGGTAATCATAAAAATAATCAATAAAACCAGGGTCACATCAATGTATGGCACAACATTAATTTCGGCATTGAGTTTACGTGGTCGGCGCATAATTAAGCACCCACCTGACGGTGTAAGATGGCGGAAAATTCATCTTTAAAGGCATCGTATTGGCTGTAAATACGTTCCACCTTATCACTGTAGCGGTTATAAAAGATAACTGCCGGTATCGCGGCAAATAAACCCATGGCAGTGGCAATCAAGGCTTCAGAGATACCCGGTGCCACCAGGGCAATGGTGGCCTGAGTGACATCCGATAAGGCATGAAACGACAACATGATGCCGATCACGGTGCCGAATAATCCGATGTAAGGACTGGTGGAACCAATGGTTGCCAGGGTTGGTAATTGTGATTCCAGGCTTTCAATTTCACGGCTTAAGGCCACGCGCATGGCACGATCGGCACTTTCCACCGAATTAATACTGATTTGTCCGCTGTTTTTCTTGCGTTGAAATTCACTAAAACCGGCGGTAAAAATACGGGCTATACCACTGCTTTTTTTGCTGTTAAGCTGTTGATATAATTTATTTAAATCAACGCCGGACCAAAAATGTTCTTCAAATTTTTTCGCTGTTTTTTGGGCATTTGCCAGAATCCTACCTTTGCTGAAAATAATTAACCATGACCAGACAGAAGCCAGGATAAGAATTAACATCACCACTTTAACCGGTAATGATGCGCTCACGATAATCTCTAAATAAAATTGTCCGCTGTCGTTCACAAGACGCTCCTTTAGTTTAACGAATTAGTCTGTTTAAATAGTTTTGTGGAAACCGCATGGGTTTAAATCGCTGATCATGAACACTGACCACAGTCACCTCTGCCGTGGCAATCACCTTATCATGAACACGTATGGTCTGACCTAACACCATCCGCACGCCACTGTGATTTTTGACCTCACAACTTATCAGCAGTTCATCATCCAGTCGTGCCGGTTGTAAGTATTGAATGGTGATGCCGCGAACCACCAATAACACCCCACTTTCCCGGCGCATTCTGGCTTGTTCTAAACCGTGGTGCCGTAACCATTCTGTACGGGCCTGATCGAAAAAGTTCACATAACGACCATGGTATACGACACCACCTGCGTCTGTGTGTTCATAATAAACCCGGGTTTTATAGCAAAATTGGCTCATTCTTCAAATAAATCCCGATTCGGTTTCGACGGTTGTTTAAGACCCATAATTTGCCAGGTCTTGCGTGTTGCAATACGTCCGCGTGCCGTGCGCGCCATTAAACCCTGTTGGATTAAATACGGCTCTATCACATCTTCAACGGTACCGCGTTCTTCACTGAGGGCAGCGGCCAAAGAATTAATCCCGACCGGGCCACCCTCAAATTGAACGGTAATCACCTGTAATAATTTTCGGTCCATTTCATCCAGACCGCGTTGATCAACCTGCAACATATTCATGGCATCTGCTGCTAATTGTTGTGTAATAACGCCATCTCCTTTAATCTCCGCATAATCCCTGACACGGCGTAATAACCGATTGGCAATCCGCGGGGTGCCCCGTGAACGTTTTGCCACTTCTAAACAGCCGGCTTCTTCGGCTTCAATATTTAAAATATCGGCTGAGCGCGCGACGATCTGTGCCAGATCTTCGACCTGATAAAATTGCAACCGTTGCACAATACCAAAACGATCACGCAACGGGGAGGTCAGTAAACCAGCCCGGGTGGTGGCGCCGACTAAGGTAAACGGCGGTAAATCCAGTTTTATGGAACGCGCCGCCGGGCCTTCACCAATCATAATGTCAATTTGAAAATCTTCCATGGCCGGATATAAAACTTCCTCAACCACTGGTGATAAACGATGAATCTCATCGATAAACAACACATCGTGAGGTTGTAAGTTGGTTAATAAGGCTGCCAAATCCCCGGCCTTTTCCAGCACCGGCCCGGACGTTTGGCGTAGTTGCACACCCATTTCATGTGCCACAATATGGGCTAATGTGGTTTTTCCTAAACCCGGCGGGCCAAATATCAAGACGTGATCCAACGCTTCCTGACGTTTGCGGGCGGCTTCAATAAACAGAGCCATTTGTGCTTTTACTTCTGCCTGACCAAGATATTCTTCTATTTTTTGTGGCCGAATGGTGGCTTCAATAATCAGCTCTTGCGAATCACTGGCAGCACCATCAATAATACGGTCCGGATCAAAATCCATGTTATTGCCCTGCCTGTTGCTTTAAACTCATA
>CAZWVE010000100.1:0-3360 GCA_964636925.1 uncultured Marinicella sp. | reverse complement strand
GAACAATTTCTTCCACCGCTAACTCTTTATTATCTTTATAAATTTTGTTGACGATTTGGCGGGCATCCTGTGCCTTAAAACCCAAAGATTGCAAAGCACTGATGGCTTCGGCTTGCACCCCTAAGCGCGCCGGCTGGGCACCTGTGGAAACATCTGATAACTCACTGATGTCAACCTTATCCTTCATTTCAATCATCAACCGTTGTGCTGTTTTTTTACCAATGCCGGGTACTTGGGTAATGGCTGCCATATCCTGGTCGTGAATCACCCGGGCAAACTCTGCCGAACCCATGGTCGATAGCACCGCCAGGGCTGATTTGGCACCAATTCCATTGACTTTCAATAAAGCACGGAATAACTGGCGCTGCGAAAAACTTCTGAAACCATACAAGATCGACGCATCTTCCCGTACCAGATGGTGAATAATTAACTGAATGTCTTTTTTTAATTCCGGCAATTCAAAAAACACCGAAGTCGGCACTTCAATTTCATAACCGACGCCGTGCACATCGACAATCACATGAGACGGTGGTTCTGTGTGCACCAATTGTCCCGTAATTAAGCCAATCACAAGTTTCTCCAACTACCGGTACGTCCGGTCTTGATATGTTGCTGTGTCCAACGGTTGTTGGCGTGGCAGATGGCCACAGCTAAACCGTCAGCGGCATCGGCTTGAATGCTTTCTTGTAAATTGAGTAATAAACCCACCATATATTGGACTTGTGTTTTGGCCGCACCACCTTGACCTACTACCGCTTGCTTGATGGCTTTCGGGGCATATTCATGTATGGTCATGGCAGTGGCATAACCGGCACAGATGGCGGCACCGCGGGCCTGACCCAATTTTATGGCTGACTGCGCGTTTTTCGCCATAAACACCGTTTCTATCGCCATTTCGTGGGGATTAAACTGCTTAATAATGTCATTTATACCACTAAAAATAATCCCCAACCGCTCCGGAAAATCACCATGTCCACATTGTATCGTTTCATGGTGGACATAGTGTACCTTTTGTTGGTGGGCATCGATAATACCCACCCCGGTTAAGCGCGATCCCGGATCAATCCCTAAAATTCGTAGCATAACAGCCATTTTTGAACAAACGAGTCTTATTTTAAAGGATGCTTGGTTAAATTGTTATTTGATTATTGTAATTTGGCTGAATGATGTCTTTCTTTTGACTATAATTATCTGTTTCATACAACCCGTAGTCACAATCTATGAAAATTGCCAGTTGGAACGTTAATTCATTAAAAGTTCGTTTACCGCAGGTGCTTGACTGGTTAAACCGTGAACAACCGGATGTGTTGGCTCTGCAAGAAACCAAAATGACTGATGACGTATTTCCGGTGGCAGCCATTTACGATGCCGGCTATCAGGTGGTTTATTCAGGTCAGCGAACCTATAACGGTGTCGCCATCATTGCCAAACAAACACCCACGGATATTGTCACGGATATGAAGGGTCTCGATGATCCACAACGGCGTATTTTAGCGGCCACTGTGGATGATATACGCATCGTGAACCTCTATGTGGTTAACGGTGAAGCCCCGGGCTCTGAGAAGTTTGCCTACAAGCTCAATTGGTTAACACACGTCACTGATTTTCTTGATGACCAGCTCAATCAGTACCAAAATGTCATTGTACTGGGTGATTTTAATATTGCGCCGGATGACCGTGACGTTCACGATCCGGTTAAATGGCATGAAAAAATTCTCTGCACCACGGAGGAACGGACTGCTTTAAATCGGATTTTGGATTTGGGTTTTCAGGACAGTTTTCGACTGCTGCATGATGCAGGCGGCTATTACAGCTGGTGGGATTACCGCATGAATCAGTTTGCCCGCGGTATGGGTTTACGCATTGATTTAATTCTGGCCAGTGATGAACTTAGTGAAACCCTGGCAGCCGCTTACATTGATGTTGAACCAAGGAAAAATGAGCGGCCATCCGATCACACCCCGGTGGTGGCTGAGTTTGATTGGTAAACACACTTTATATATCCGGAGCACCTGATGCAACAATATACGCTAACTACCCGAATTATCCACTGGCTGAGTGCCTTGTTGATTTTCTTTATGTTTATCAGTGGCTGGTATATGGTTGAACTGGATTATTACAGCCCCTGGTATAACCGCTTACCGGAATTACATTATGCCTTCGGCATGGCGCTGATGGTGGTTTGGTTGGTTAAAATTATCCGATTGTTAACCGGTCAGCAAAAAAGATTATCTCCGCCGGTTAAACCCTTTGAGCGTATTCTGTCGCAAATCACTCAATTCTTATTTTATGTTTTTGTGGTTACTTTAGTCATAACCGGCTATCTCATGATGACCGCAGACGGACAGGCTAAAATCTTATTCAAATCCATTAAGCTACCATCTTTAACACAATTTTCAGGCCCTGTGGTGGATACTATGGGGTGGGTTCATGAGTATGGTGCCTATATATTAATGGTATTTGTGGCACTTCATGTCATCGGTGCTGTCAAACATCACTTCATCGATAAAGATGACACCTTAAAAAGAATTTTATAAACTGGAGACAACATGAAAAAAATATTTATCCTGCTATTTTTTGTACTAACGCCCTGGGCGCAAGCTGCTGATTATGATTTAGATATCGAAGGACAACACGCTTTTGTGCAATTTAAAATCCAGCATTTAGGATTCAGCTGGTTGTATGGTCGTTTTGATAGTTTTGATGGTTCGTTTTCCTACGATGAAAATGCGCCTGAAAAAGCTTCCATTGAAATGACCGTTCAAACCAACAGTGTGAATTCAAATCACGCCGAACGCGATAAGCATTTACGCAGTGATGATTTTCTCAATGTCGCAGCCCATCCCACGGCAAAATTTGTCAGCACATCATTTACTCCCACCGCCGATGGACATGGCACCATGATCGGTGATTTAACCATTAACGGAGTCACCAATGAAGTAGAACTTGATGTGCAGTTTGTCGGTGCCGGTGACGATCCCTGGGGCGGTTATCGTCGTGGTTATGAAGCCACCACCGAAATTAATTTAAGTGATTACAAAATCAAACGAAGTTTAGGCCCCGCTTCTGAAAAACTTTATTTGACGGTGTCAGTCGAAGGCATTAAAAAATAACTGTTAAAATCGTTGCATTAATCTGAATCAACAGCCTTTAAAAAAACCACCTTTTCACGGTGGTTTTTTTATGCCCTGAAATTGTTTGGATGACTGATGATGTAGTGTTGAACCTTATCTGTTTAAAAATAAAGGTGAATAATTTATCATAAATTACACTTAAGTCATTGATGTATATGTTATTTTTGTTGGTTTTTTATTATCTTTATGGTGTGTGTTATTTGGTTAAAATTTACCCACTTGGATT
>CAZWVE010000099.1:0-6142 GCA_964636925.1 uncultured Marinicella sp. | reverse complement strand
TGCGTCCGGTCAGGGCATGATTCTCACCGAGTGAGCTTAAAGCGATTTCAAGCGCCTCTTGTGCCTGCTGCTCGGCTTCAGGCAAATTGCCCAGAGCCTGATTACCACTGGATTGGAATAACTTCATCTTGGCCACCAGCGGATGATCCTGGTGATAAAATTGTTGTAAACGCGGAATCAGGTCATTCAATTCTGAAATACTGTCGGCAATATCATCTGCCGCTAAGCTCTGTAAGGTTTCAATCCGTGCCATACGCAAGCCCAAGGTGGCCGAGTGATTATCGCCCCAGATATCACGGGCATCATCGATGGCTTCGGTTAATCGTTGCAGCGCTTCTTTGTTACGGTCTTGAATATTCAGCGAATTGGCCTGTTCCTGGATAACACGCGCCATTAACAGCGGTTGGTTAAGCTTTTGAGCCTGTTCTTTGGCCAATTGATAATGTTGTTCAGCGGCTTCAAAATCTGCCTGAAAATTCGCCAAATTACCCTTTAATTCGTGAAAATTAAACATAGCCGTGGCATTGTCCCTGACCCGTTCGGGGTTGATTTGATTGAGCTGTTGCTCAGCCTGGGGATAGTTCTGCTGTTTATAATAGGCCTCCGCTAAAGCCAGTCTATTGTTGACATCACGGGGGTTTAAATCCTGTGCAGCTGCCAATTGGGAGATGGCATTGCTGTAATCACCGGCTTTTAACAGTGCCGTACCCAATAAATGATTAAACTCAAAAGCCAGCTGCGGATCATGAATGGGATTTTCACGCACATTGCGTAACGCCTGCTGCAGCATTTGTTCCACGGTAATGGAATGACCTTGGCGGATATCAGGATCGGTTTGTTCAATGGCATTAAAAAACAAGTTTCGCACTTGTTCAGTTTTGGCGGTTTGATTTTGTAGTCGATCTAACTGCCAAAATGTAAAAGCCAAACCACCTGACAATAAAATGAAACTCAGAATTAACAAACTGCCTGCAAAAGGTTGACGCCGAAAAAACTTTTTGGTGTTATCCCAAAGCGAACCGGGAAACGAGGCCAGGGGTAAATGCTGTTGCCACAAGGCCAAATCAGTGACCAAATGATCAAACTCCTGATAGCGGTGCTGCGGCAGAAACTGCAGACCTTTGTGGATAATTTTTTTAAGGTCACCATCCAAAGGAGATTGTTTTAGGCAACGCTTTTGCCAACCCGGGCGGAAGTCATTATTATCAGGACACAAACACTCTAACAACACAGAACAAAAGCCATAGATATCCGTAGCAAAAGACACCGGGCTATGATTGTCCTGAATTTGTTCCGGCGGAGAATATGCCTGGGTATAAGCCTGTGTTTCCGCAGTCTGACGGGCAATGGCGGCAATCCCAAAATCGACCACCTTCAGATGGCCAAAGCCGTCCACCAGGATATTATTGGGCTTTAAATCACGGTGAATGATGTGGTTTTTATGGGCATAATCCAGGGTTTTGGCCAGGGTTATAAATAAATCGATGATGGCCTGTTGCGATAAACCGTTGTCACTCGTATAGTCTGTAATGGGGCGGGCATCATGCACCAGTTCCATGACGAAATACGGGATACCTTGCGCGCTGACCCCGCCATGATGCAAATCAACAATATGCGGATGATGTAAATAGGACAGGGTTTCTAATTCATCAATAAACAAACGCCGGAGTTTTGACGTCAGTAAATGTGGCGGTATTAACTTAATGGCGACATCTTTTTGTGCCTGGCTGTCAATTTTATGGGCACGATAAACTGCCGACATACCACCTTCAGCAATTAATTCCGTGATTTGGTAGCTTTCGA
Source organism: uncultured Marinicella sp. (assembly GCA_964636925.1). Classification (GTDB taxonomy): domain Bacteria; phylum Pseudomonadota; class Gammaproteobacteria; order Xanthomonadales; family Marinicellaceae; genus Marinicella. The sequence goes on along the minus strand of CAZWVE010000099.1, from coordinate 4,339 downwards.
TGGTGAAGGATTCAAACACCTCATTTTTCAGCACAGTTTGTTGACCGACATTGGCTTGGGTCCGTTGTCGGCTGCGGCTATCGAGTAAAGTTTTGATGTGCTCAATGACGGATTCCGAGACATTGCTTTGTCGTGCCCGGGTGATAATGTCTTCCCGGTGCAAATGAAAGAAGCGATCCACAAATCGTTGTGCTTGTTCCTGTTCAATTTGTTGTTGGCTGGCTTTCATGGATGTCATTGAGCGTTGCTTGAAATAAGAGGATATTACCCCAAATCTAAAAGGGTCAACACAGTTTAGCGCATATCAGACATTTAATAAAAACATACCGGAGGATTTCCTATGGCTAAAAAGAACATTGCCTTAATAGTCGGCTCTTTGAGAAAAGATTCGTATAACCGTAAAGTGGCGCATGAGTTGATGCGACTGGCACCCGACGAACTGGATTTAAATATTGTCGAAATCGGTGATTTGCCTTTGTACAACGAAGATTTAGAAGCGGAAACACCCCAGGCCTGGAGCGACTTTCGCCATGCCATGAATGAATCCGACGGCGTGATTTTTGTCAGTCCAGAATATAACCGCTCCATACCCGGTGGCTTAAAAAATGCCATTGATGTCGGATCCAGGCCCTATGGCCAGAGTGTCTGGCAAGGACTGCCAGGAGCCGTGATAACAGCCAGCCAAAGTGCCATTGGCGGTTTTGGTTCAAACCATAATATCCGTCAGGCGGTGGTGTTTTTAGACATCCCCATGATGCCGCAACCGGAAGCCTACATCGGTCAGATTCAAAATCTATTGGATGACAACGATCGCTTGGTGCCCGATACTGAGAAATTCGTGCAGAAGTTTATCAACAGTTACCGAGACTGGTTCAATAAATTAAGCGCATAACAGGAGTCAAACATGTACTACCAAAAAACCACCCAAAAAAATTTTAAACAAGCCTCAGAAGATTTACAGGACATCGTTGTCAAACACAACTTTGGTGTTCTGCATGTCCATGATCTGGGTAACACCCTGCGCTCCAAAGGCATCGACTTTAAAGAAGACTGTCATGTCCTGGAAGTCTGCAGCCCGGCACAGGCTGATAAAGTCCTGTCCATAGATATGCAACTTAACATGGCCTTACCGTGTCGTATTTCGGTGTGGACTGAAGACGGCGAAACCAAAATCGGTATGATTAAACCCGAAAAAATGCTGGCTGACTTATCCGACGATTCACGTTTAAAGGCCGTGGCCAAAGAAGTCGAACAAGCCACCAAAACCATGATCGACGAAGCGGCGTAAGCCTTGCTTTACAACAGTTATGGGCTTAAATTCGGTGTAGGTTGGCGCTGAGCTTGCTAAGCCCAACATTTTTTGTGATTAGTTTGGTGTTGTGCTGCGCAGGCTTAGCCCAACCTACATGCTAAAACAGCTTAGAAAGCAGGTCAAAAACAATGAACACACAAACCCACCCCATCACCGGCATGAGTTGCAGTGGTTGCAAAAAGCATGTCACAGAAGCCATATCAGGCGTTCAAGGAGTCACCGAAGTCAGCGTCGATTTAGACCAAAAAACCGCCGACATTACCTGGCAAGGTGAGCCTGATTTCGAGGCCTTACAAGCCGCCCTCAGCGACAGCACCTACGATATCTACCGACCCGGCGAAACCCCGCCCGAGCCGGAACAGAAAGAACCTGCGAACGGCAACGGCGTCTTCTATTGCCCGATGCATTGTGAAGGCGATAAAACCTACGATGAACCCGGTGATTGCCCGGTTTGTGGTATGGACCTGGTGGAACAACAGCAGGTTCAGTTTGGTGGTGGTGATCAATACACCTGCCCGATGCACCCGGAAATCATTCGCGACGAGCCCGGTGATTGCCCCATTTGTGGTATGGATCTGGTGCCCAAAGAACCGGATTTAAGCAGCGAGGAAAAAACCTATAAACGCTTACTCACTAAACTCTGGTGGTCGATACTCTTTACCTTACCGATATTTGTCCTTGAAATGGGCGATATGATTCCCGGTAACCCGATCAGCAAAGCCCTCAGCGAAACCACCCGAAACTGGATTCAATTGGTATTGTCGATACCGGTGGTGTTCTGGACCACCTGGATGTTCTTTGAACGCGCCTATAAAAGTATCAAAACCTGGAACCTGAATATGTTCACCCTCATCGGTATCGGTGCCGGGGTGGCGTGGTTATTCAGTGTCTTTGCCTTGTTATTCCCGGACACCTTACCGCCTGAGTTTAAAACCGACAGCGGTGCCGTGCATGTTTATTTTGAAGCCGCCACCGTGATTCTGACTTTGGTGCTGTTGGGTCAGGTGCTGGAAGCCCGCGCCCACAGTAAAACCAGTGACGCGGTCAAAGAACTGCTCAAACTGGCGCCAAATAAAGCCACACTGGTGGATGAAAACGGCGATGAACACGAAATCAGCATTAACGACGTCAGACAGGGCGATGTCCTGCGCATTAAACCCGGCGGTAAAATTCCGGTGGACGGGATTATTAAACAAGGCGAATCATCGATTGATGAATCGGCCATCACCGGCGAACCCATTCCGGTGGATAAATACGCCGGTGATAAAGTCACCTCCGGCACCATTAACGGCAACCAGTCTTTCACCATGACCGCAGAAAAAGTCGGTGCCGATACCTTATTGGCGCAGATCGTCACCATGGTCAACGACGCCAGCCGCTCCCAGGCACCGATGCAAAAACTGGCCGATTCAATTGCCGGTTATTTTGTGCCGGTGGTGGTACTGGTATCGATTATCACCTTTATTATCTGGGCGATTTTCGGCCCGGAACCGGCTTATGTCTATGCCCTGGTGAATGCCATTGCGGTGCTGATTATTGCCTGTCCCTGCGCCTTGGGTCTGGCCACACCGATGTCGATTATGGTCGGTGTCGGTAAAGGCGCCCAAAATGGCGTCCTCATAAAAAACGCCGAAGCACTGGAAAAAATGAGCCACGTCGACACCCTGATTGTCGATAAAACCGGCACCCTAACCGAAGGCAAGCCCACCGTCGAGACTATCGAAACCACCAGTGATTCACTGAAAGCCGATGACGTCACCGCCTTAGTGGCCTCACTCAATCGCAGCAGCGAACATCCGCTGGCTACCGCCACCGTGAACTACGCCCGCGACAATAACATAGAATTATCCGAAGCCAGTGATTTTGATTCAGTCACCGGCCAGGGAGTTATCGGCACCGTGAATAAACAATCCCTGGCACTGGGCAACGACAAACTTATGCACAAAGTCAACGCAGCATTAACCGAAAGTGCACTCAGTCAGGCCAAAGACTTCCAGCAGCAAGGTAAAACCGTGTCTTACCTGGCTGTTGATAAACAGGTGGTCGGTTTTGTCGTGATCGGCGATCGCATTAAAAAGACCGCCGCCGACGCCATTAAAGCCCTGCAAGACGACGGCGTGAATGTCATCATGCTCACCGGCGACAATGAAGACACCGCCCGCACCGTGGCCAAAGCCTTAAACCTGTCCGACTTTAAAGCCGGCATGATGCCTCAGGATAAAATGGAATTCGTCGAAAAACTACAGAATGAAGACCACATCGTCGCCATGGCCGGCGACGGCATTAACGATGCCCCGGCACTCGCCAAAAGCGATGTCGGCATCGCCATGGGCACCGGCACCGACGTCGCCATCGAAAGCGCCGAAGTCACCCTCGTTAAAGGCGACCTCAAAGGCATCGTCAAAGCCCGCTTCCTCAGCGAAGCCGTGATGCGCAACATCAAACAAAACCTGTTCTTCGCCCTCATCTACAACAGCGTCGGTGTCCCCATCGCCGCCGGTGTACTGTTCCCGTTCTTCGGCTTACTGCTGTCGCCGATGATTGCCGCCGCGGCCATGAGCTTGAGCTCGGTTTCAGTGATTACCAATGCGTTGCGGTTGCGAGGGGTGTCGTTGGATAACAAGTGAATTCAAACGATAAGGGTAGGTTGGGCAGAGCGGAGCGATGCCCAAGATTTTCCTAACGTAACTTGTTCATATTAATGGTTGAGAATTCTCGGAACCCAAACAACAAATCGAGTTTGATTCTTTATGATATACTACATCAATAGTATGATTATTGAGACGTATAATGGCTACAATTAGAAAAACCATCACATTAACAAACCAACAAGGCACTTGGATTAAATCCCGTATAGAGGACGGGCAATATACCAACGAAAGTGAGTATGTTCGTGATTTAATTCGTCGCGACCAACAACGTAATAGTGAACTTGAGACTTTAAGAGCAGAACTTATCAAAGGTGAGCAAAGCGGTATAAGTGATCGCATGCCAGAAGACATTATAAAAGCCGTTCTTGCACATAAA
>CAZWVE010000098.1:0-6152 GCA_964636925.1 uncultured Marinicella sp. | reverse complement strand
TAACGACACCGGTTTTATTAAGCTCCTGGCGGGCCTGATCAATGTATTCCGGCGGCACCTTATCGCTGTAATGGACTTTACCGTCCTCATCGACCCATTTATACAGTTTGGCCGATAAGCCAGCCTGGAAAAGCAATAAAGTAATCAGTATAAGTAGTTGAGTTTTCATATTTTTCATTTCGCTATCCTATGGTAAAAATGACACTGAAAGCCACCAACACCAACCATACCATGAGCATGCGCTTCAACACAGACAAGGTGGTGTTACGGACTGTTAACAGGTCATCCGATTGATAATCATCAATTTCACACTTTTCTACAGCAAAATCCATGGCTTCATAGAGTAAGGCATGTTGCTGTCGGTACCAGTCCTGACGTTTTAAATAACGTTTACAATGGCGCCATATACGGTCAAAATCACTGGCCACCAACAACGATAAAATCATCAGCCAAATCACGGGGTAAGACAAGATACCGTACAATCGGTTCACAAAAGTGGCGGCCATGGGTTTATTGCGAGCCCTCATTTGCGCCACTAATCGACACAACACAGCACCGGGGGCGCCCAGTACAACAAACCAGAAAACGACAATAAACCAACGATGGGTGGCTTCATCTGTCAATTTGTTCACCAACCACTGCATGCTGTCTTCTGATTCGGGTTGATTGGCTGCTTGCATGTGTCGGGCTTCAATCTCAAGTTGTTCAGGACCAAGACAATAATACAAAATGACACTGTTAAAGACTAAAAACCACAACTGATGGCCATGGGCATCACTAATTAATCGGCCAAGCGCGGCCACCACTGCCACCGGCACTAACATCAACACCATGACCTTTAGCCACGCCGGTTTAAACCAGGTCAGGTTTTTACCGAAATCAAGCAGTGCCTGCCACCAGCCAAAAGATTGCAGTACTTTGGGTTTGCCAAGCCAATGAAAAAAACCAAAAGCAATGAGTATGGCCAACAACTTCATCACTTAATTCCGGGTAAATACGGCCATGGATTCAACATGGGACGTATGAGGAAACATATCCATGACACCCGCTGATTGCATGGTAAAACCCAAATCATGCACTAAACGCTGGCTGTCGCGTGCCAAACTGGCCGGATGACAAGACACATAGACAAGCGTTTTGGCCGAGGTTTTGGCAATCAGTGGTAAGATGTCCCAGGCACCACTGCGTGGCGGATCAATCAGGACATGACTGTAATCCTGTTGCAACCAGTCACTTTGACTGTGATCTTTGGTCAAATCAGCGGTGAAAAATGAAACATGAGATAAGCCATTGAGGTCAGCATTTTGCCGTGCCCGTGCCACCAATTGTTCATCACCTTCGACACCAATAACGTTCTGGCTATGTCGTGCAATCGGCAAGGTAAAATTACCTAAACCACAAAACAAATCAAGCACCCGTGCATCGGGGCTTAAATCCATAACCGATATTACCCGCTCAATCATCTTTTCATTCATGACCTGATTGACCTGAATAAAATCATTCGGTAGAAACTCATAGCGTAAATCAAATCCGGGCACATCGAAGAATAAGGGCGGATAATCAGGCCGAATCGGTGTGACCGTATCAGGACCTTTTGATTGTAAGAATAATTGAATATCATGATGATCGGCAAAATCATTCAGCAACTGTTTGTCTTCATCCGACAGCGGTCGCATGTGGCGCATAATTAAGGCCGGTTGTTGGTCACTTAAAGCACATTCAACTTGTGGTATGTGCATTCTGATTGACATTGAATAAATCAGTTCTTGCAGCGGCTTAATTAAATCAGCCAGCGGTTTTTCTAAAACCAGACAATAATCCATGTCAGCCACAAAGCGACCATTTTTTTCACGAAAGCCGACCAAAACCTTCTCTTTACCCGCTACCCATTTAACACTTAAACGCGCCCGCCTGCGATAATGCCAATGCCGATCACTGAGATGGGGCAGCCATTGCTTCGGTTGCAGGTCTGCCATTTTCTCAAGATTCGACTTCAACGTGTTGAATTTAAACTCTATTTGCCTGGCATCACTGACGTGCATCATGGTACAGCCATTACAGCGATCATAAAATTCACACGCCGGATCAACCCGATCAAGAGACGGATTATCAACCGATTGTGCGCTGGCTTCATCGAAGTGACGGGTACGCCGATTTAATACTGCCATGACCGTTTCACCCGGCAGGGCATTTTGTACAAACACGACTTTGTCTTGATGGCGGGCAATGCCCCGGCCATCATGACTTAAGTCGGTCATGGTTAATTCAATCGGTTCCCGGGGTAATCGTTGACGTCGTTTTGCCATCTTTTATTTTTTAACCCAGCGGCCGGAATTGTCCTGATAAAGCCATCCGGATTGGGCTTGCGCTATCCATTGTTTAACAAATGCCTGGCGAACCTGATCTTCCCATTCAGGGTGGTCATTGGCAATCGCCATTTCTCGATATAAGGCAATGCGATCACGGTTTTCATCGGCCACTACTTTTTTCACAGCCTGACGGTCTTTTAGATTCAACTGGTCGATATTAACGATTTCCACCAAACCATCATTGGTGAAACCCACCACATTTTGATTTAAATAATTACGCAGATAATCATTCACCCGTTGCTTCATACGTGCGGTAATGGCATCAATGGCCGGCGATGATAAGGTAATATCCGCAGTGGGTTGGGCATGGGCGCTGCCAATAATAAAATTTAGTGGATTCATGCTGGCCAACCAGGACGATTCCGGTGATTGCATCAGCCGGCTTTGTGGATTTTCTTGCGGCTCTTCGCTTTTTTGTTCTTCTTTAAGCACATCACGAACAATTTTTTCAGCCGCTGATTCCATTTCAGCCGCCGGAAAGTAAACATTGATGGTGACACAGGCCGCCACCACTAAAAAACTTATTAAAACACTTGATCGATACCATGTATTCATAGGAACGCTCCTCTAAAAAAGGCTATTATAACGAAAAGGGGTTAATGATAACTGAATTAACGAAAACTTGTTTCTTGACTTACGAATCATAACTGGCATTTAACAATCTGCCGATAAACACATCCCAATCAATTTCTCGGGCGAAACCGACAATGTTGATTTTGGGCAAGCCGCCACCTTCAACAATGGTGAACCGACCATTTTGATTATCCAGACCACCAATCTGACAGACTGAATTGTGAAGCTTACAGCTTAACTTTAGTTTTTTATACTTAAACTCCTCAAAAAAACGCAAAAACGTACGTGATATGGCGCCTTTAATACCACCAATGGCTGATATATTTTCAATGGCTTTTTGGCTGATGGTTTGTGCAGTGTTCTCAGTTTTGACACTGTAAATACTGGCATCCATGCGATCCACTTTCCAGTTGGTAATCCGTAAGTGATCAACTCGCCCCGATAAACGACCGGTAATTAAACCAAAATCATAGGTTTGGGTTAATAAAGCCAAATCCAGTAAATGAATATCCACATCAGCCGCAATCACCGGTGCCACCCCGAATAAACGCTCCATGGATAAGTTTTCAAAACGAATTGAGCCGTCAAAAACGGACAAATGCAAGGTGCCGTCGAATTCAATTATATTTCCCGTTTTCACCATGCCCGGTAACTGACCGCTGATCTGGCCGGCCAATTCCGGCCAATCCAAGGCCTGAGAAATCGGTCGTAAAGAAATCGGCTCAATTTCAGCATCCATCTTAACTTTAGCCGGCTCTGCGGCCATAAAATCATTAACCGTTAAGCGCTGCACAACCACAGCACCGTCAAACACCGGAAATGCATGCCGTCCGTATAGGCTAAAATCATCCTCACTGAGATTAAAATCCATACCGGCCGCTGCCACCGGTAAACCCGATAAAATGAGCGATTGCCAGGTCAGTGCAGACGGCTGACTGGTTTGTTGCCACTGCCAATCAATGTCACCCTGCAAACCGCTTATGGCTAATTTTCTTTTTGCGTTTGCGAATGAAAAATCCTTAAAATGAACGGTCACATGATCGATACGCTTGTGTTCACCACTCACCGACAACAGTACGCCGCCATCGGCCTGATTCTGACTAAAGCCATAAATTTCTAACACGCTGTTGGTGATATGTTTATTCAACAAATGACTGTTTTTGATATTAATCTGCCCTTGCCAGTCTTGCAGCGCAAACGAATCATCAATCATGACATGACCTGCTGCGGCAAAGGCTGTGTCATGCTGAAGTGACCAATGCACAGCAAAATGATTAGCACGGCGATTGACCTTTATGCTTAACTGTAACGGAAACTGTGAAAAATTAACATACACCTGTTTTAATAATGCTTCACCCTGATTTATGGTGAGATCTGCAGCTATTGATTGCGCTGAATTATGCCAGCTAAAATCCACTTGACCAGCCAGGCCGAGGGCAATCATATCATCACTGTGCTCATAATCCAGTCCTGAAAATTCAATTGAATTAATACTTTCAATGATGCCTTGATCCAGACTCACACCAATGATGCCACTGGCTGTTGCCGATAGATTATCCTTAATGGCTTTAAATAATGGCGGTAACCATAAATTAACGGGTAAATCATTGAGCTCAATATCTTGTCGTTGTCTGGCGCTGTCATAGTTAAAAACCAGGGTGTTATCGCTATTCACCGCATTCATTTTTATGGTTTGGTCAATCAAGTTATAGTTTACGTAACCGGATAAATTAAGTCGGTTTTGTTGTAAATCAAAAGCCAGTTGCGCCTGCTGACAGGTATGTGTCGGATACACTTCAATCGCTTGTGGGCAACTGTATTGAATATCATCAATTTCAATATCAGGTGCCATAAACAGCTTTTGAATGGTGATTTTTGTTTGCTCTTGTTGCTTGTCAATCTGTAAACCGGTGACGCTTAGTTGTGTTTCCTGTGCCGTCAATAACGAATTCGCCATTAACAGCGAAGCAAAAACAGTCCGCTTAAACGCACTCATAGCCCTTTCATAAACCATCAACATACTTGCTTTTTTTTCATTTCATCGTTAATCTTAGCGTTATATAGGACAACACAGGGAATGGTAAGCATGGAACAATTACACATTTTGGTGGTGGATGACAATCGTATCAACCGCTTATATTTAAAAACCATTTTAACCCAATGGCAACATCATGTCACTGAAGCAGACAGTGGTTTAAGCGCCCTCAACATTTGTCAACAACAATCATTTGATCTGATTTTAATGGACATTCGTATGCAGCCCATGGACGGCGTAACCGCGGCGCATAAAATCAAACAATTAAACCACCATACAAACACTGCCATCGTGGCTGTTTCGGCAGAAAAAATTGATCATTTAAAGCATCCGCAATTTATCGACAGTTTAATTAAACCGCTGACCAAACCAGTGCTTAAGCAACTCATTACGCAACAATCGATTTACAACACGCCGACAGAGCAATTGTTCGATGAAGACAGCGCCTTAGCCATCTCACATGATGACCCGGATATTGTACAAAAGTTAAGAACCTTATTTATTGCCGCCTTGCCTGAGGAAATGGAAAAAATTGAACACTTTCATGGCAGCAAAAACTGGCAGGCATTGGAACGACAATTACATCATTTACAGGGTTCTGCACGGGTTTGTGCGGCGGTTGTTATCAATCAACAAATTAACAGCTACCGACAACATCTGAAAAAGCCGTCAGGACATGATTTGGATAATTGTTTGCAACAGTTAAAAGAAATTGTTACAGAAACTTTAAAAGATTCTCACGGCCAGTTAACTACTGACCCACTTGATCCTTAACCCGTTCTTTTAAGTCTTTACCGGGCTTAAAATGAGGCGCATATTTGGCCCCCAAAGGAACCGGTTCCCCGGTTTTGGGGTTGCGGCCCATACGCGGTTTTCGTTCACGCAAGGTAAAACTACCAAAGCCGCGAATTTCGATGCGATGTCCTTCAGAAATTGATGTGCTCATAAACTGAATCAGTTCTTTCACAGATAAACTCACATCGGATTTCGACAGTTCACTCTGCGCGAATTTATCGGCCAATAATTCAATCAGTTCTGAGCGGGTGATGGATTCTTTCATTGTTTGCTAATTATAACCAAACTAAAAAAAATATACAGAAAAAAAACAAGGAAATAAAAAAAGGCGACCTTTTATGGTCGCCTTTAAATGGTTCAAAATAAACAATTTATTGCTT
>CAZWVE010000097.1:0-6219 GCA_964636925.1 uncultured Marinicella sp. | reverse complement strand
TGATGACAAAATGGCACGATAAATCCTGAATCACCTGCCGGCGTATTTTATCATCATCGGTTAAGCGATAACCTTTCATAATCGGAATATGACCGTCATTTAACTGTTGGTAGTATTTATCCGAAGTTTTAATATTTTGACTGAAGTTGTTATTGAATAAACTGATGGCACTGACACCCATAGCCAGTAAATCACAATCGGCATGGGTGGTGTAACCCTGAAAGTTACGTTGCAATGTGCCGTTTTGTTGCGCCAAAGCCAGTTCATCTGTGGGTTTGGCAAAATGATCCATACCAATATAAACATAACCGGCATGGGCTAATTTTTGAATGGTCATTTGCAGAATGTCCAGTTTTTCATCCGCTGAAGGTAAATCCGTTTCTGAAATACGCTTTTGCGGCATAAATAAATGCGGCATATGGGCGTAATTAAATACCGATAAGCGATCAGGGGATAATTCGATGATTTGTTGCAATGTGTCCTCGAAAGATTCTAAGGTCTGAAAGGGTAAACCATAAATTAAATCCACATTAATGGATTTGGCCTGATGGGTACGACACGCTTCAATAACAGCACGGGTCATGCTAATGGGTTGAATACGATTGACGGCTTTTTGCACTTTTTCCTGGACATCTTGAACGCCCATTGAAAAACGGTTAAAGCCGGTATCCACTAAACGTTGAATGGTGGCTTCATCGGCTTCCCGCGGGTCAATTTCAATGGAATAATCACGCCGGTCATCTGTTAATAAAGTAAAGTGTTGATTAATTAAATCCATCAGCAGGTGGTGTTGCGGGGGCGTTAAAAAGGTCGGTGTTCCGCCGCCAAAATGCAACTGCTCAACGACACGGGTTTGGGCAATATGGGCCGATTGAAGTTTAATTTCCTGGGCTAAAAAATCGATGTAAGTGTCTGCTTTATCACGCTTTTTCGTGGTGATTTTATTGCAGGCGCAAAAGAAACACAGGGTGTCACAAAAGGGAATATGAAAATACAAAGACAGGGGCTGATGGGCGGCCGCCTGATAGTGACTATGTAAATTATTCAGATGAGCCTGCTCATCATAAGACTCATTGAAGACAACGGCGGTGGGATAAGAGGTGTAACGGGGACCGGTTAAGTTGTATTTCTTAATCAGGTCTTTATCAAAGTGAACCGATAAGGGCTGTTGAGAATGCATAATACGCTGCCGAAAAAGCCAAAAAAAGAGCATTATAAGTGATTGTTACACGGATATCATGACCTGGGTCAAATTCATGGCAAACTACAGTTCAATGGGGCCTGATTTTGATCCCCAGCGGCAGCCGTCTGACTTGCTTTATTGACCCGATATCGGCACAATAGCAGGTTTTCTGAAAAAGAGCTGTTTTATGTCTGATTTCAAATCACTGGCAGTCCCCGGTGTACAAAAATTAAACCCCTATATCCCCGGCAAACCCATCAGTGAATTAGAGCGTGAATTAGGTATTGATAACATCATAAAACTGGCTTCCAATGAAAACCCACTGGGGCCCAGCCCCAAAGCGTTGGCTGCTATAGACGGTTTATTGCCGGAACTGGCCTTGTATCCTGATGGTAACGGCTTTGAACTAAAAAAAGCGCTGTCTGAAAAACATCAGGTCGAGATGAATCAAATTACCCTTGGCAATGGTTCCAATGACGTTCTGGTGTTATTGGCAGAAGCATTTTTATCAGCGGCTCATAATGCCATTTATTCTCAATATAGTTTTGCGGTTTATCCGATTGCCATTCAGGCCATTGGTGCCACCCATAAAATGATTCCGGCTCTGGCTTGGGATAGTGAGTCACCTCTGGGATGTGATTTAGATGCCATGGTGGCAGCCATCGATAAGCAAACACGATTAATATTTATCGCTAATCCGAATAATCCCACCGGATCATTTTTATCAAAACAAGCTTTGTATCAATTTATCAGACAAGTCCCTGAAGATGTGATTGTGGTTCTCGATGAGGCTTATTTAGAGTATTCACCGGAAGCAGAACGTCTTGATGGTAGTTTGTGGTTAAAAGAATTCCCTAACTTAGTGGTCACGCGGACTTTTTCCAAAGCCTATGGTTTGGCGGGTCTACGGGTTGGTTATAGTTTAAGTCATCCCGATATTGCCAATGTGCTCAATCGCATACGACAACCCTTTAATGTCAATACATTGGCACTGAAAGCGGCAGAAGCGGCCATCAATGATACAGATTTTATTCAGCAATCCATGCTCGTCAATGCCCATGGCTTGGCCCGCTTAAGCGCATGTTGTGATGAGTTAGAATTACGCTATGTGCCATCCAGAGGTAACTTCCTGTTGGTGGACTTCCAACAAGACGCTATGCCAATTTATGAGCATCTGTTGCACAAGGGTATTATTACCCGGCCGGTGGCCAATTATGGTTTACCCAACAGTCTTCGCATCACCATTGGTACCGAGAAACAGATGCAGCGGCTCACTGAAATATTGCCGGCAGCCTGTCATCGATAACATGACTGAGATAAAACCCCAAACGGTCTTTCGATTGCGCCCGCCGCGTATACTGGAAGGACAGCTGACCGTTCCCGGTGATAAATCTATTTCACACCGTGCCATGATTTTTGCCGGAATCAGTGAAGGTCGCAGCACTGTCACCGGTTTTTTACAGTCAGAAGACTGTCTTGCGACCATGCGCATTATGCAAGCACTGGGTGTAACCATTCAAGCCACTGAAGGCGGTTACCAGGTGCAGGGCGTGGGATTACATGGTTTACAACAGCCTCAAGCCGATTTGGATTGTGGCAATGCCGGCACCGGTATGCGTTTATTGGCCGGTTTATTGGCGGCGCAAGCTTTCCCAAGCACCCTGGTGGGTGATGAATCGTTAAGTCTGCGCCCGATGAAACGGATCATCGAACCATTAACACAAATGGGTGCCTGTATTGAATCTGATAACAATACTGCGCCTTTACATTTTAAACCGGTGGCCGGATTAACAGGTATTCATTACCACAGTCCGGTGGCCAGTGCTCAGGTAAAAAGTGCGGTTTTATTGGCCGGTTTATATGCTGACGGGCCAACCACAGTCACTGAACCACAATTGTCACGAGACCATACCGAAACCATGCTGCACGGCTTCGGCTGTCAGGTGAAACGTGACGGTTTATCGGTGACCATACAACCACCGAAGCAATTAAATGCACAAAAAATTCAGATTCCGGGTGATGTGTCTTCGGCCGCCTTTTTTATGGTTTTGGGTTTATTGCATCCGCAGGCTGACTTTACTATTAACAATGTCAGTATAAATCCCACAAGAGCTGCAGTGATAACGATACTGCAACAAATGGGTGGTGACATCACAATTTTTGATAGCCGCCAACAGGGTGGCGAGCCGGTCGCCAATATCCGTATTAAAAGCAGTCAGTTACACGGAATCGTTATACCGCATGAATTGATTGCTTCAGCCATCGATGAATTTCCGATTTTATTTATCGCAGCCGCATTTGCCAAAGGCACCACACAATTGTCCGGTGCCGAAGAATTACGCTATAAGGAAAGTGATCGTATTAAGGTCATGTGTGACGGTTTAAAATTAATGGGAATTACCTGTCAGGAATGTCCTGACGGTGCCATTATCACCGGTGGTGAGATACATTCTGCCATGGTGGACGGGGCCGGTGACCACCGGTGTGCCATGAGTTTTCTGATTGCCTCAGCACTCACAGATGAAGCCGTTTCTGTGCGTGGTTGTCATAACATCAATACCTCATTTCCCCGTTTTTTTCAGGTGTTGCATGGCATTGGTGTGACCTGCGAACAGCCGATACCGGTGATTGCCGTGGATGGACCTTCCGGTGTCGGTAAAGGCACCTTATGCAGCCAACTGGCGATTGCACTGGGTTGGCACTTATTGGATTCGGGTGCCATTTATCGGGCTTTGGCATGGCAGATTATTCAGGATGATTTGGTGACAGCGGACGAAACAGCCTGGGTTAATGCAGCCAGCCAGTTGGATTTACGTTTTGAAGTCAGTGCAGAGGGTGACACGCAAATATTTCTGGCAGACAATAATGTCACGAGTCATCTGCGCAGTGAGCAATGTGCCAAAATAGCTTCTGAAGTGGCACAAGTGCCACGGGTTAGACAGGCATTATTAAAGCGTCAACAGGCTTTTTTGAAACCACCGGGTTTGGTCGCTGACGGCCGGGATATGGGTACAGTGGTATTTAAAAATGCGCCGCTCAAACTGTTTTTAACCGCCTCTTCAGAGATTCGAGCCAAAAGACGCCATAAACAATTGCAAAGCGCCGGCATCGATGTTAAAATCCGCGACCTTTTAAAGGACATTGAAGCACGGGACCAACGTGATTCAAGTCGTGCCGTGGCGCCTTTGGTGCCGGCTGCAGATGCCATTGTCATTGATACCGGTGACTTAAGCATCGAAAAAGTGTATCAACAGGCCATGCGTTTGATTGAACAAAAGCTGTCTGTTTAATGTATTGTTGGTTAACCTGCGGGTTAATTATTTTGTGAGCGGTTACCATGGTAACCAAAATTAACGAGTGTCGGGCAAACCGATACAGAAGACAAGGTAAACAAAATCGATGTGTTTACCGGAATAATATATGAGCGAAAATTTTGAAACCCTTCTCGACCAGGATCTGGCAGAAAAAAACATCATTCCCGGAACCATTGTTAAAGGCAAAGTAGTCGATATTGAAAACGGCTTTGCGGTTGTTGATGCCGGCCTCAAATCTGAAGGTGTGATTCCCCTGGAAGAATTCGGCGATGAAGATGATTCAGTCAAAATTGGCGATGAAGTCGAAGTGGCCCTGGAAAAATACGAAAATGGTTTTGGTGAAACCGTGTTGTCCCGTGAAAAAGCCAAACGTATGTTGGTTTGGGATCAATTGCGCATTGCCATGGAAACCGATCAAATTGTGATTGGCCAGATTACTTCTAAAGTTCGTGGTGGCTTTACCGTTGAACTGAAAGATATTCGGGCTTTCTTACCGGGTTCTCTGGTGGATGTTCGTCCGGTGCGTGATCCCGGCTACCTGGAAGGCAAAGATCTGGAATTCAAAGTCATCAAATTGGATCAAAAACGTAACAACGTGGTGGTTTCACGTCGTGCCGTGGTTGAATCAGAGTACTCAGAAGACCGTGAAAAATTACTGGAGTCATTGGAAGATGGTGCCATTGTCAAAGGTATCGTGAAGAACTTAACCGATTACGGTGCGTTCTTGGATTTAGGCGGCATCGATGGCTTGTTGCATATTACTGACATGTCATGGAAGCGTGTTAATCACCCATCCGAAGTGGTTGAAATTGGTCAGGAATTAGAAGTCCGCGTATTGAAATTCGATAAAGAAAGTCAACGCGTTTCTCTGGGCCTGAAACAATTGGGTGAAGATCCGTGGAAAGACTTGTCCCGTCGTCATCCGGTCGGTTCACGTCACTTTGGTCGTGTTACCAACATCACTGACTATGGTTGTTTTGTTGAAATTGAAGATGGCATCGAAGGTTTGGTGCATGTCTCTGAAATTGATTGGACTAACAAAAACATCAACCCGGCTAAAGTGGTTCAACCCGGTGATGAAGTTGAAGTGTGTATCCTGGATATCGAAGAGGGCAAACGCCGTATCTCTCTGGGCATGAAACAATGTAAGCCGAATCCA
This sequence comes from uncultured Marinicella sp., assembly GCA_964636925.1. Taxonomy (GTDB): domain Bacteria; phylum Pseudomonadota; class Gammaproteobacteria; order Xanthomonadales; family Marinicellaceae; genus Marinicella. The sequence continues at coordinate 563 of CAZWVE010000097.1, read as the reverse complement.
TGGGTTATTTTCTCTGAAAACGCTCAAAAAGGTGATGTCATTGAAGGTAAAATCAAATCCATTACTGACTTTGGTATCTTTATCGGTCTTGAAGGTGGTATTGACGGTTTGGTTCACTTGTCGGACATTTCATGGTCAGATGCCGGTGAACAAGCCATCCGTAATTACAAAAAAGGTGATTTGGTTAAAGCCGTGGTATTGGTTATTGATGCCGAGCGAGAGCGTGTATCGTTAGGTATTAAACAATTGGAGCAAGACCCATTTGGTTCATTCGTGGCCAATAATCCGAAAGGCTCTCTGGTTACCGGCGAAGTCATTGAAGTGGACGAGAAACAAGCGATTTTGGAACTTGAAGAAGGTGTCAATGGTATTATTAAAGCCTTTGATGTTTCAAAAGAGCGCGTAAATGACGTCAGCGAAGTGTATTCTGTGGGCGATAAAGTGGAAGCTAAATTTGTCTCCATGGATCGTCGTAAGAAAATGCTGGTGTTGTCCGTGAAAGCCAAAGAAAATGATGAACTGAAAGATGTCCTTGATGAATACCAGAAAGGCGCTTCAGGCAC